>JBATHN010000493.1:0-4920 GCA_049666885.1 Desulfobacterales bacterium | reverse complement strand
CTGTCAGCCTTATCATCCCTCGCAAAAACATCGATTTAGGGCAGGATCGGCGAAACGAGGTGACCTTTCGAGTCAGAAAATCCAAAATTGCAATTGACGGAAAGGCGTATCTTGTAAGTACTGGTCGCCCCGTCGAAGAAATCAAGGAAGAACTATGGGATATCGTTGTCGGAGTCGTCAGCGGTCTTTCGATTTCAACGCTTCTGCTGATGGTGGTCAGCTATTTTGTAGCCGGTCTCATCCTGAAGCCCGTCAGGATCATAAACGACCAGGCCCGGGAAATTACCGAAAAGCATTTGGAACGGCGCATACCGGTAACCGGCGACCATGATGAATTCACCGCGCTGTCGCGAACCCTCAATCAGGTCTTTGACCGCCTGCAGAATGCCTTCTTGCGGCAAAAGAGGCTGCTGGCCGATGCGTCCCACGAATTAAAAACGCCCCTGACCATGATGCGGCTGTCAGTGGATGAAATACGCTCGGCCGCCGTCGAAAATCCGTCCCGTTTGCAGGCGGAAAGGCTTGAGAGAATGGCCGAGCAAGTGCTGCGCATGGAGCGTCTCGTAAAGAGTCTATTGGATCTGTCATCGCTTGAAATCGAGGGCGCTGCATCAGAAGACACGATAGATGCGGTCAGAATATTGGAGTCTTTGATCGCTGATTATCGTTTTTTGGCTGAACCGCGCAATATTGATATAGAGGTCCGCCTACCCAGGGAACTTATCGTGAAAGGAAGCGCGGAAAAACTGAACCGCGCGTTTTCAAATATTCTGGACAATGCCATCAAGTATAACGAGGATGGTGGCCGGGTCGACGTGATCGGCGACCAATCCGGTGCTGATTTGACGATAACGATAATCAACACCGGCCCGGGCGTCGCCGAGGCTGAAATTCACAAGGTGTTTGACCAGTTCTATCGGGTCGAAGAATCCAGGTCGCTTCGCTACGGCGGCTCCGGCCTGGGGCTTGCCATCGTGAAAAGAATCGTCGAGCTTCACGGCGGGAAGGTGAATTTAGAAAGCAAGCCGGGGGCTTGGACACGGGTGACGGTTTCTATACCCCGGCACCGGGAAACGACTTCGTGATGATAAAAACCGCACCACCTCCCGCATCCGTCCCGAAGCGCATTCAGGAACACCGTCCGCCCCTGCAAACATCGGGATATCAGGGGATTGACTCGGAAAATCGAAGATCTGCCCGATCAGCATTTTGTGATGGAGAGCAAAGCGGAGATCGGTGCTTCGGTGAGCCGGGACCTGAAACGGGCCGCCTTGCTCGCGATCGCCATTTCTCTGGCCGGCATCGTCGTCTACCTGGCCTGGCGGTTCGACCGCCGGTTCGGCGTGGCGGCGGCCGTGGCCACCTTTCACGACGTTCTGACGGTCCTGGGCATTTCCTACCTGCTCGACAAAGAGATCACGCTGCTGGTGGTGACGGCCCTGCTGACGCTGGCCGGCTACTCCCTGACCGACACGGTGGTCGTTTTCGACCGCATCCGCGAAAACTTGCGGTGTGTGGGGTCGGGCCATGCTTATACTGTTAATATCTATTAATAAACATTCCATAAATTGGCGTTTCAGGCCCCAATATCGTCGGTTTCAAGGTCATAATCGGCCGGATAGAAAACCTGCGGTTCTCGCAGTTGGACTGCTTCCCCGACCTCAACGACCTTTCGATCCTTTGCTACGACCCCAAGCGCCGGCTATATATTGTTAATCGGTCAGGAGCCGCAGGCTTCCGAAGCACTTTTCAATGTCTGCAGAAATTCCACCGTCAAGCGGTGCAGTCGCTCCGGCACTTTCAACAGATAACCCACCCATACCATGGGGCCTTTAAAGCTTTCGACGCTCAGCAGCTTAACTTTGCCGCCTTCTTCGTGAAATCGCCAGGTGTGCGAGGCGTTGATCCCCAATTTGCCCCCCTCCCAGACGACTTCGCGGGCCGGGTCGCATTTGACGATTTTGGGTTGAACCTTCAGAGGAAAGGCCAGGGGGCGAATGACGAAAGAAAAGCAGGTTCCGGCCGACAGGGACGTGTCTCCGGCAGTAATGCAGCAGCTGCGGCAGGCCGTGTTCCAGCTGTCCCAGTCCTCCATTTGGGAAAAGATGCGCCAGACCACATTGAGCGGTGCGTTGATCTCAATCTCCTCTCTGATTACCATGAAGGATACTCCGTTTAGTTCTTTATCACTGATATTGTATGTGTTTTGCGCACCAAAATTTTTGGAATCTCAGAAAACAGTTATTATTCGCAGATCTACAGGTGTTAAATTAAATCCAATTTTATCAAAATATTTGGTTCCGACTTGTCCAGGATGGTTTAGACGGTAAATATTTGAAAAACCGCATTATACTAGCCTTCTGGGTTAAACGCCTTGTTCTGGTTTCCGATTTTGGGTTCTAAAAAACTCAAGGAATTCCGAGGGAGAAAATATATTTATACCCTCCCTGATTAAAGGAGGGTAATGGACGACATTTCCTGTGATCAAGGACCGTACTTTTCCTGCAATGGCAACTTCGAGAAATGGCTCATCGTCTGGATCGGGCAAACGGTCCTTAAGCGGCAGACTCGAAACAAATTGTCCATATAGTTTTAAAAAATCAAGCAAAATGCTGATATGATCTTTATCGAATTTGAATTTTGGGCGGTGAAGAACCTCTTGGTATTCTGATAAAATGCGTGCATCCAGATATAAAATGAGCTCTCCTGCGGATAGCATGCGAACAATTTCACCGTTTGGACCAAAGGGGGTAAGTAGGCCAGAGACAAGAACATTTGTGTCCAATACGATTTTCATTTTTTCCGTTTAGACCTTACAGCTCCAATTTCGGCGTCGATTGCATCCATGGTTATCTTATCGGTCCCCTTTTGAGTTGATTCGTATTGAATTAATGCAACAGCATTAGTAGCGCGAGCATAACGAAATGCGGCTAACACTTGCTCAAGATTGTTTTCATTAACTGATGAAAGCAGGGCTATCGGTCTTCCGTTACTGGTAACGATCATTTCCTTTTGGTCCGGCAGTTCCTTCCACACTTGTGACGATTTTGTTTTTAGATCTCTTACGCTTAAAAATTTCATAATATTACCTCCAATTGAGACTCAATAATATGCTCAAATGAGACTCAATACAAGTATTTATTTTGTCCTGACATGGTTGTGCCAGTGTCGTGTCATTTTTGAAGTGTCTCAACTGCCTTAAGCGACGCAATTGAATTCATATAAGCCCAGCCTCTGGCCGCAAGCACTCAGTATGATCGAAGAGGAAACTTTTTAGTTTCGGTGAAAATTTCCAATTCGCAAATAACAAATAACAAACAAATCACAATGAGCGAAATTCCAAATGACAAACCTGTTTGGGTCATTGGATATTGTCATTTGGAATTTATTTGTATTTTGGTGCTTGTATTTTGGTATTTGGCATTATTTTAGGCGGGCGAGCGCCGCTCGTATGAAACTACGCCGAAATGGCACAGTTTCTTTCTCGATCAAACTGGCCGCTTTTCAGGCCAGCGGCTGGGCTGAAATCTGAAACCTAAACCAACACTGCAGATGGTCACTGTTATGTGGATCCACACCCTATCAACCGGACCCCTTTCGCCCCAGCTCGACAATCCTTTGCGCATAATGCTGACGCAATCGATCCAGCGTTTCCCCATCGATGGGTCCCTTCCAGGTGCTGACATCACTGAATCGTTTGGGGATCTCCATGGCGGCCGGATCGTAGCCGGTTGCCTGCCGGATTTGCCACCGGCGTGCCTGCAGTCCCTTTGAAACCTCTGGAATGGTCTCTGCCAGCGTGTCGTATCCCACTGAATGGAGGCACTCTGCCAGGAGTTCCTTCTTATAGACCCTACGGGCAAAGAGGCAGGCCACCATCGAGGTCAAAAAAACCCGCTCCTGTTCGTCTTGCACCAGAAATTCAACCGCTTCATCCAGGTCCACCGCCTCGAATTTTTGATCGTAGGAGTAACCGCCGGTGTCCAGGTGCGAATGCCGGAAGCCCAGGGCCTGGGAAACAAAAAAAACCTCGCCTGTTGCATAACCGGCCATTTCCTGACCGAGGACGCAGGCAAACTCCCTGCCCCCATAATGGGCCGCGGCCTTTGCGGTTCCCTGCGCAAGCAACCGGTAAAAATCATTCGTTCCGGCGGCAAGGTGGCGGACGGCCCCGGTATACGTTTTGGCATCTCCAAACTTCAGAAGGACCAGGGAGTCTTCCTGCTTGATGATGCCCCGGTCCAGCGCTTCGGTGGCCCAGGCCATGGCCACCCCCGCGGACATGACGTCAAGGCCCGTCTGTTCGACTGTGTCCATGATATCGAGCACGGCAAAAGGATCGGTCACACCGAGCATGGCACCGGTGGCAAAGATCGGCTCGTAGTCGTAGGCCACCTGGCGGTAGTAATACTGATTGGGTTCCATGAACTTCTCGCGCACGAATCCTACGTGAATGCATCCCACCGGGCAGCCGGCGCAGGCCGTGTTGCGCAGCAGGGTCCGCTCCGCAAACTTCTCTCCGGTGATGCCGTCGATTTCCGGATCGCTCGTCTGCTGCAAGTTACGGATCGGCAGGGCTTTCAATTTGTTCATAACGGCGACGTTCTCCGCGGTGCCCAGGTTGTGATACTTGAACATCATCTCGGTATCGGTGAGCTGCTGATGGACCTTTTGGAACAGCTTGGCGTAAGCCTTTCCTTCAGGAAGCGCAAACGTCCCGTCTCCCTGTATGACGATGCCTTTGAGATTCTTGACTCCCATTGCCGCCCCGCCCCCCAGTCTTCCAAAATGGCGGTAGGTGTCGACGTTGATGCCGGCCATAGCGGAACCGCGTTCACCGGCCAGACCGATGCGCAGGATGCTGCGGTGCCCGGATCCTTTGAACATGCGCCGCAGCAACTTGCCGGTGGTCCCCACGTC
>JBATHN010000492.1:0-3321 GCA_049666885.1 Desulfobacterales bacterium | reverse complement strand
CCATAACGGAGCATGAAAATTATGAGTTCTGCGCCGTATGAAACCGAAGCAACAGCCGGCGGTGCACCGACCACGAGTTGTTTGAAACTAAAGTAAGAAAAAATCTTGCATAGCCGAGCTTTATTTTCGTGTTAACAATGGTAGTAATTTTTAGGGGCTTGAAGAGAACGATGAGGCGATTCGGGGTACTGGGTGTGGCAAGTATATTTTTTAAGGGGATTAAGGACGCCTTTCTTCTTTTTATCGGGCTTACGGCGGCGTTTAATCCAATCTTTTCATTTCATGCGGCGGCTGGTGACGCGGACGGTTATCTGGAGGTGACCGGGCCTTGCCGGCTCGCGTTCCCGGTCGATCACGGTGCACATCCGGGGTATCGGACCGAATGGTGGTACTTCACTGGCAACCTGGCAACACCTGACGGGCGGCCGTTCGGGTTTCAGGTGACCATTTTCCGGCGTCAGATCGGACCGGCCAGTGACCGCCGGAGCTGGCCGGAACCGGCATCCGCCTGGCGTACCCAGCAGCTTTTTCTGGGTCACATCGCGCTGTCGGACATATCCGGTCGGCAGCACCTCTTTGCGGAAGACATGTCCCGCGGCGCGCTCGGTTTGGCCGGCGTGATTCAAACCGGGGTCGATACGACAGTTTTTTTGAAGAGCTGGAAAATCGACATCGGGCCTCGTGTGCAGCGACTCCAGGCGGCAACGGAAGCCTTTGCCATCGACCTCGATCTGGTGCCGCTGAAATCACCGGTGCAGCACGGCGATCAGGGTTACAGCCGCAAAGGCGACACGGCCGAGCGGGCCAGCTGCTATTACTCTTTTACACGCCTGAAAACCGAGGGCACCATCAGACTGTACGATCGGGAATTGGCGGTGAACGGCTTGAGCTGGATGGATCACGAGTTCAGCACGGCCGACCTTCAGCCCGGCATCGTTGGCTGGGACTGGTTCAGTCTTCAGCTGGACAACGGGACGGAGTTGATGCTCTACAGGCTCCGGCAAGAAGACGGGCAGCCGAACCCGGCCTCCAGCGGCACCTTGGTCAATGCCGACCAAACGATCCGGCATCTGTCGGCCGATGACGTCAAGCTGACTGTTCTGGAAAATTGGCAAAGTCCGCGCTCGGGAGGGCGTTATCCGGCCGCCTGGCAGGTGACGGTATCTTCCGCAGAACTGAGGTTGTCGATCGTGCCGAACCTGGCCGATCAGGAGATGCGCACACCGGGCAGCACCGCGGTCACCTACTGGGAAGGCAGCGTGTCGATCACCGGTGAGATGGCCGGCCAGCCGGTGAAGGGGAAGGGATACATTGAGCTGACCGGCTATGTGCAGGCATTCGAGCAGCCGCTCTGAGTCGGTTGAGCCGGTTAACCGTAACCGTTCACAGGGTTGCAAAGTCCGATGCGTTTCAAACCACCTGATTGTAAGCGTTTACAGAGTGCCGCTGATGCAAGGCGTCGGGCGCGCAGACGTACTATTGTACTTCAAGTGCCCGACGACAAAGCAGATGCGGTGCCCTGTGAATGCTTACGGTTAACCTGGTGACAGACTTGGGGAGCGCCTTCGAAGATCTGGATTATGGCGTCATGTAGAAAAAGGATAGAACTTGTTATCGAAAAGACATGCTTCCCGTCGAACCGGCTCAAAGGGCCAAACGGGCTAAACCGGCTAAACGGGCAAACGGGCTAAACGGGCCTAACCGGCACAACGGGCTCAACCCTCATAAAGTACCGCCAGTATCGTGGCCTTACCGGTTTTGGCCGAGATGTGATGCGGGGTTGTCGACAGATAGTAGACGCTGTCGCCGGGTGCCAGGTCGAAGCCGTCCTGCCCGATCTTCATTTTGACCGTCCCGTCCAGAACGAAGATGAACTCTTCCCCATCGTGCACGGAAATTTCTTCTTCCGGATCCTGCTCGAGCTGAACGAACAAGGCCTCCATGTGACGGCCCTTGACCTCCGGCGCCAGGCTCATGTAGGTGTATGCCTTGCGGCGGCCCTCATGAGACGTCGAGCGCGACACGATCTTGCGTTCGTTCTTGCGCGTGATCGAGTAGAGGCGGTCGCCCACGCCCGATACGATTCGACCGAATGCGGCATCCAGGGCCTTGGAGAGCTTGATGACCGTGCCGAGCTGCGGCTGAATCTCGTCCTTTTCGATGCGCTCCAGCATCTCCACCCCGAAGCCGGTCATCTTGGAAAGCTCATCGAGGCTCAACCCTTTTTCTTCCCGCAGCGTTTTGATTCGGCGGCCGACCTCTTCGACACCTTCCTTGGGCGATTCCGGAATCACACCGGTTAAGTCTTCAAAAAAGTCAACGTTGATGTAAGGTTTCGTGGGCTGATTTGCCATTTTTCTCTCCTAAAGATTATCGATTCAGTTTACAACGCACCGATGTGGCGTGCGATGACAAGGCGCTGCACCTCCGACGTTCCCTCCCCGATTTCCAAGAGTTTCTGGTCCCGGTAGAACCTCTCGACATCATACTCTTGCATCAGGCCGTAGCCGCCGTGGAGCTGGACGGCATGGTTGGCGCAGCGGTACATCACCTCGGAGCAGTAGAGCTTGGCCATGGCGGCTTCTCTGGAAAACCCCTTGTTGCTGTCCCGCAGCCAGCAGGCGCGGTAGAGCATCAAGCGGGCGGCGTCGATCTCGACGGCCATGTCGGCC
Source organism: Desulfobacterales bacterium (assembly GCA_049666885.1). GTDB lineage: Bacteria > Desulfobacterota > Desulfobacteria > Desulfobacterales > SG8-13 > JARFQH01. The sequence goes on along the minus strand of JBATHN010000492.1, from coordinate 649 downwards.
AGTTTGAAAGCATTGACTTGGAATTTGGAGATCGGCATGCCGAACTGCTCACGCTGTCGGCTATACGTCAAGGACAGATCGAAACATCCCTGGGCCCCGCCCAATCCCATGGCGGCAATCGACAGGCGGCCGCCGTCCAAGGTTTTCATCATCTGTTTGAACCCTTCTCCGCGCGGTCCGAGGAGGTTCGTTTCGGGCACTCGGCAATCTTCGAAATAGAGCTCGCTGGTGTTGGAAGACCGCCACATCATCTTGCCGTGCATTTCCCGGGCGGTGTAGCCCGGTGTGCCGGTTTCGACCAGAATGCAGGAGAGCTCCGGTTTGCCGTCCGGCCGGGTTCCGGTACGGCACATGACCGTGACACCGGCACTGATTTTAGTGGACGCATTGGTGATAAAGATTTTACTGCCGTTGATGACCCATTGGCCGCCGTCCAGAACGGCAGTCGTTTTCGACGCCACGGCATCCGATCCGGCATTGGCTTCGGTCAGACCGAAACCCCAAAGGGTATCTCCGCTGCAGAGTTTGGGAAGATATTTTCGCTTCTGTTCCTCACTGCCGAAATAGTAGAGAGGACCGATGCCAAGGGAGTTCTCGGCGGCCACGGTGGCCGCGTGGGACCCGTCGACCCGGGCGATTTCTTCGGTGG
>JBATHN010000491.1:0-15240 GCA_049666885.1 Desulfobacterales bacterium | reverse complement strand
CCGGCTGCGGCAAATCGACCTTCATCCGCTGTTTGAACCGCATGAACGACACCATCGACACCTGCCGGGTCACCGGGGAAATCAAACTGGATGGGGTCGACATCTACGACAGGAACATCGACGTCGTGCCGCTAAGGGCTCAGGTCGGGATGGTGTTTCAAAAACCGAATCCCTTCCCCAAGTCGGTTTACGATAACATTGCCTATGGACCGAAGATCCACGGTTTAGCGCCGAGCAAGACCGTTCTGGATGAAATTGTTGAAACCTCCCTCAAGAAGGCCGGCCTTTGGGAAGAAGTTAAGGACCGGTTGGATCAGCCGGGTACCGGTCTGTCGGGCGGCCAGCAGCAGCGACTGTGCATCGCGCGGACCATTGCGGTGAATCCCGAGGTCATTCTGATGGACGAACCCTGCTCGGCCCTCGACCCGATCGCCACTTCGGTGATCGAAGACCTGATCAACGAGCTGCGGGAGCAATACTCCATCGCCATCGTCACCCATTCCATGCAGCAGGCCGCGCGGGTTTCCCAGCGCACCGCTTACTTCCACCTGGGCGATCTCATCGAGGTCGGCCCCACCAAACGGATTTTCACCAATCCCCGCCACCAGTTGACCCAGGATTATATCACCGGCCGCTTCGGTTGATACCGAACGGCGCAGCCCCACTTTTTCTCCTTATTATTCCTGATTATTCCTGGCCAATCCGTTATGCCACGTCAATCCGGAATAAATGCCCGCGGCGCCTTATACCATATCGTTTGAGCGCGGAATTGGCCGGCGCAATATCTTTATCGACGCATCCGGGTAGGGCAAGGGGGATGAAGCGCCATAAAAAAAACTATGTCAACTAACTTAAAAATAAGAATATTATATTGACATTATTATAGTTTTCCTTCAATATTAAAAAAATTAAAAAACAAGGAAAACCATCGAGTGCAAGGCCGGCTCCATTTGGGTTGCTGCTTTCCTTTGAATCCATATTTATGCAAAAGATGGAAAACCAAATGCAACCATATGAAATGAATGATGATCAAAGACGTATTTATATCGACACAGTCCAGTTGCACGAGGCGTATATGGACGCCTTTACAAAAAGCCGCGCGTATCACGGCGGTATGCATTGGAAAAGAGCGAAGGGGAAAGAATACCTGTTTCGATCCTTGAATCGATACGGCTACGGAAAGAGCCTTGGTCCTCGGTCAAATAAAACCGAATTGACATACCATGAATTCCACAACAAAAAAAAGCAAGTTAATGCCCGTTTGAAGCGGTTAAAAGAAAAACTTAAAGAGCAGGCCCGTTTCTGCAGAGCCGCCCGCATCACCCGCGTGCCGCGGATTGTGACCGCGATCTTAAGACTCCTCGAGCAGCATCGATTACTGGGAAAAAACCTGCAAATCGTCGGCACCAATGCACTATACGCTTACGAGGCCCGCGCTGGCATTTTTCTGGAACGCGGTCTGCTGGCAACTCAGGATATGGATGTGCTGTGGGATATTCGGCCCAAACTTCGACTTTTCGCAATCGATGATGTCAACAACAAAGGTCTCCTCGAAATTCTGCAAAAAGCGGATCGCTCTTTCACTTTGCTCGGCAAGAAAAGTTTTCGAGCGGTTAATCAAGCCGGTTACATGGTTGATCTGATAAAACCTGAGCCCAAATCGGTATTGATTACAGAAAGTCGCCAGATGGGCTGCGGAGATGACCTCATGGCCGCTGAAATCAAGAATCTTCAGTGGTTGATTTCTGCGCCCAAATTCGACCAGATTGTTATCGGCGAGGATGGCTTCCCAAGCGCCATGGTGGTACCGGATCCGCGTGCTTTTGCCATACATAAAATCTGGCTCAGCAATCAAATTGATCGAGATGCCGTAAAAAAGAAACGGGATCGTTCTCAAGCTTTGGCTGTATGCAAATTAATCCTTCAACATATGCCTGAGTTTGAATTCAAGAAGGAAGATTTGCGCATGTTCCCCGAGGCCATCATCACCGATGCATTTCAAGTACTGGACGGTTCGGTTCTCCCGCCGGGATACGGCGATTAGAAAAATTCAATAGTACAACCCTGCATCCATAACGAAGCCACCAAGGAGAGGTCCATTTGCTGAAACTGGTACGCTCATTCACCTGAAACCGCTGCTCACCTAAACGGTCAAAGACCCCTCTGATCTGGACACATGTTTTATCACTTTCCACGCTTTTTATTCCCCGCTACAGTAGGTCGGCAAAGCGTCTAATAAACAGAGCATACGGTAATAGATTGTTGTTATGATCGGATTAGAAATGCCTTTTAATTATTTTAGGATTTGAATGGCTTGGTCTTCCACGTGCGAATGGCGTCGACAACCAGTTTTCCGGTCAATTTAATTTTCCTCAACCTGCCTTTCTTCTTTGTCATTATGATTTCATAAAGATCTTCCCGTGTTTGCGGCGGCCTCACTTCGGTGGGCTTTTTCGATAAAGTAATGGCTTGGGTCGGGCAAGTGGTGACACATACACCGCATCCAAGACATCTTTCCGGCGCCACGTCCGCATATTGTTTTTCTTCAAAAACGGCCACCGCGCCGACTTGGCACTTCTTCTCACAAGCGCCGCAGGCTTCGCATTTGTCTGCGTCCACTTTCGCAAGAAAGTTGGTTGCCCAAAAGTCCAATGGCCTGGGAAGACTTTTGTGAATCGCCAGCATCCCGCAGCAGCATCCGCAGCATGAACAGATGAAATCGACCTTCTCGGTATTTGACGGTTGAAGAACCAATCCTTTTTTCTGGTTCTCCTCCAATATCGCCAGTGCCTCACCTCTGGGAATCTCTCTACCATTGCCGCTTTGCAATACCATCCGGGCCACGCTGCCGATGGCAAGACAGGTTTCTTTTCGGTCCGTTACCTTACAGGAGTGTCCCTCTATCTCTTTTTTTTTGCGGCAAATGCATTCAATGATGGCAAAGGGCTCTTCAGCCTGCAGCAACAGCGATGTCACCTCATCAAAAGTACTGACATTATGCTGGGGATGAATGCTTTTGGAGACCGGAATGGTGCGCATCTGCGGAAGTTCTGTGCTTAAAAATTCAATGCCGAACTTTTTATTAGATGTGTATTCATTAAAATCCTTTATGAATTCAGGGGTCAGCCTTCCAATTTGTAATTCGTACATGCCGACCACAAGAGGTGAACAACAATAGTGCTTTAGGCCGTTTTTTATTATTGATTCAATGCCTCCCTTTTTTTGAATACGATCAAGCAGTTTTTCCAACTCTTCAGGGGATTCAATCAGATGCCCGACCCGTCCGAAAATCGTTTGGATCGGCTCCGGTTTATAATTCAAATAAGAGGTGATCCCGGCCTCTTCCGGCGTAAAAATGTGTTTCAGAATTTTTATTTCAACTCCTGACCGGGTGGCCGGGAAACCGACGGCCTGATTGTCCAAGTGTTTTTGTAATCTGACATAAATTTGATCTTTAGGGTCCACACGATGCCTCTTTCTCAAAAACGACGGATAAAAAAAAGACTGAGGGTTCAACCGTCGTTGATTATCCAAACTTCTTTAATATGAAGGTGCCATCGGCTGTTACAGTTCAAACAAAAATTTGGCGAATGAAAAATACAGAAAAATGCTCATAATATCGATGGCGGTGGTTACAAAAGGTCCGGTGGCAACGGCCGGATCGATTCGAAAACGCGCAAACATCATCGGCAGCATAGAACCCACCAAGGTTGCCAGCAGCATCGTAAATACAACTGAGACACCCACCACCACGGCGAGTCTCCACATCTGATATCCCAGATGCGCCACAATTCCCAGAAAAAGGCCGTATACTGAGCCCAGGATTCCACCGATGGCGATTTCTTTCAGAATCACCCTTCCTATGTTCTGCAACTGAATACGATCGGTGGCCAGCCCGCGGACGATAATCGTGGAAGACTGGGTTCCTACATTGCCGCCCATGCCCATGATAACAGGGATAAAGGCCGCCAGAAATACCAACTGTTCCAGTGTTGATTTGAAATGTCCGATAATAAACGTTGCCAGCACACCGCCCATGCAGCTGGCGAAAAGCCATGGAAGGCGTATTTTAACACTTCTGAAGATGGATTTCGTTTCAACGAAACTATCTCCGGCACCGACCATTTTAAGGATGTCTTCGGTGGCCTCATCTCTAATAATGTCGATGACGTCATCAACGGTAACAATGCCCAGAAGTTTGTGATCATGGTCGATGACCGGGACCGCCAGCAGGTCGTAACGGGCGACGATCCGTGCCACCTCTTCCTGGTCACTGTCGACGTACACAAAGTGGATGTCGGTCGTCATGAAATCGCTCAGGGGCGTTTCTGGAGCGACCGTCACAAGTTCTCTAAGGGAACAGACTCCGACCAGTTTGTCCCGGCTGTCTAAGACATATAGATAAAACGTCATCTCGACATTTTGATGCTCTTTCTGGATGTAGCTGATGGCGGCTCTGGCCGTTGTTTCCTCGGGCAACACAATAAAATCCGGCACCATGATGCCGCCGGCAGACTGGTCGTCATACTGGAGGAGTTCCCCGACTTCCTCGGAACTTTCCTTATTCAAGCCTTCCAGGATTCGTTGCCCGATCTCCTCCGGCAGACGTCCGACGAGATCGGCCACGTCATCGGGAGGTATCTTTTCCAAGATCGATATGAACATTTCCTTATCCGTTGATTCGACAATGGCCTGCAGATCGTCCGTGTCGATTTTCGTGATCAGCATGCCCTGCTTTTCACGGTCATCGATGATATTAAATAGGGTTGCCTGTTGCGCGTGGCTGAGTGAATGAAACGCACGGGCCAGGTCCGCCGGATGGGTTTTATTGACAATCTTGCGCAGGCTCGCCGTGGCATTCCGGTTCAGCAAACGCCGCAGGGTATCTACTACTCTTGTTTTTGTTTCTGCAGTCATTCAAATAGTCCAATCCGCCGAAAACGGTTAAAAAAAGATCTGTTTACTTTTTCAATTGTCAAATTTTCCCTTATCAATTATTTTCAATTTAGCTAGTGCTCATACACGGTTTCATTGAGGGCACTGATTCGTTTCCGATCCAGAAATGAGCAATTTTCTGCAAGTTAAAGGAAATCAAGGGATTGCGCGGAGGCGCACTCGTGTGCGCCGCACAAGCTATTCCAGACCTGTCATGCCCAAGGCGTGATTGACGCCGAAATTGCGGAAAGGGCTATTTATGGACGGAAACTAGCTAAATTTCAAGAATAACCTAACCATATTCTATCAACGTTGCAGAAAATATCTATTATAATCAAAATGCCGTTTTATACAATACCGGAGCAACGAACGCTCAATGAATCCGGATTAAGTTAAAAAAAGACAGTTTGACTTTATGCGGAGGCGATTAATGATTCGCTTATTATTGGTTTTTTGTTGATAGATCTGAGAGGATGAGATTTTTGATCGATTGAAAAAAAAGCGGGTCTATTGATGGTTTTTACCGTAGCTTCAACAGTGGATCTGATGCAGCTTCGGCTGAAGGAACCGTGGCAAGAGGGGAAGAAAAACCAGCACCGCTGTGTAATTTCGGCCCCTACTCTCCGTTGAACGCTTCCCGTTTAAAGGTATTTTGAATTCTTTTCAAATTTGTCTCCTTTATTTGGACCATCTTCTTAAATTACAATCGTACATGAATAGCGTTTTCAATAATTGCCATGCCGGATGATCTCGCCCTCGATCATGTAGATGACCTCTTCGGCGATATTGGTAGCATGGTCTGCGAGGCGCTCCAGGTGGCGGGAGATCAGCAGCAGATTGATCATGTAGCCTATTTTGTCGGTATTCTCGTTCATGGCTTTCTTGATGCGATCGTAGGCATCTCTCTGAATCTGGTCCACCTCGTCATCCAGCGTGACCACCTTGAAAGCCAAGTCCTCATCCAGATTGACCAGAGCATCTAGGCTCATCCGCAGCATGTTTTCGACCTTCTCTGCCATGTGGGTGTAGTCGAAGTCGAAATTCACGTCACGGCGCTTGGCCAGCACCGCAACCCGCTGCGCTATGTTGACCGCCTGGTCGCCAATGCGCTCAAGGTCGTTGTTGATCTTGATCACGGCGATAAGGAACCGCAGGTCCACAGCCACGGGCTGGTGCAGGGCCAGGACCTTCAGGCACTCTTCCTCGATCTCCACCTCCATCTCGTCGATTTCGTAATCGGTCTTGATGACACGCTGCGCGGCCTCTGCATCTTTGTTTTCCACGGCCGCGATCGCCAACCGAACCCGCTCCTCCGCCATGGCCCCAAGTGAGAGGATCTTTTTTTTTATGTTATCAAGTTCACGAATAAAAATTTTCGCCATCTGTGTTCCCTCGCTTTCCATCAACTTGTTCCAAAAAGAAAACCCAACCATCTGATGGCCAAATCAGATAAAACCATCCATACGGCCACCATAAAACAAATTGATACTGGTATACAAATGTTAAAATTCGGTTAGGGCACGGTTAGTGTTTTGTTTCGCAGCGGCAGACAGCCTGAATAATTGTCCAGCGTTCTGTTGCAAAATTCACGTCCTGGCATTGAATATCGACGAAGCCCAGCACCGGGACATCCGAAAGGCCCGCGAGAACATTTACGAACTGGTGGACTATCTCATGGAGGCCGGTATCCTCCACATCCTGGCGCATCCACTTTACAGCGTCAACGATCGTCTCACCGTCACCCACATTGAAAAGCTGCTGCTTCTGTTCAAGAATTTCGAAATGAATGGTGCCCGCAACGATCAAACCAACGAGTGTCTTCAACACATCCTCCGGCAGCTGACTCCCGCCGACATCGACCGTCTGGCCGACGTCCATGGAATCGCTCCCCGCATGGAGGAGCCGTGGCGAAAAAACATCACCGGAGCGATCCGGCATCGTGGTCAGATCCAAAGATGCCGACAATCTTTATGAAGCCCTGCAGCTGCTGATCAGAAGCGAAGACCGCCGCCGCCGCATGGGGCAGTCGGCACGCCTGTTCGCGGAATCGTGGGCAACGGTTTGGACGGCCTTCGCGGACCCGGATGGTACAAACCCATTACAGGAGTTCACCGCACCTGTCCGCTTGGCCGGAGGAATGTGATTTTTCCCTGTAATCAACGGCAGCCCCTGCCGGAGGTGCCAGAGTCCGGGCACCGTCACTTTCATGTCCTTACCTGCATGCGGCCCGTCTTGCCGCTCACTCCGGCGAACCCAAACAGATACATTTTATAGTGTATTTTTTCGTACCGTATGCTATATATGGTGGCAGAATGGGTTGTTCGGGCCAAGATGCCCGCCCCCAAAAAACGGTTCTTTAACAATTTCGTTTCAAGAAAGGTGGCTACATGCAAAACGCCAAGCACTATGTTGTGGACACGAATGTCTTGCTGGAAGACCCCAATGCACTGTTCAAGCTGCGAAACGGAAACGAAAATGCCATTTACATCCCTTACCACGTTCTTCTGGAGCTCAATAAGTTCAAAAAAGATCCCCGTTTGGGCCACATCGCCAACAAGGCGATTCATCACATCTCGGAATTTCCCGAGCACTTCAAACTGCTGAAGACCGACCATGTCGCCGATTCCTTCTCAAACCAGGTGGACAACCACATCCTGGAAGAAATCCGCACCAGCGGACTTGTAGAACCGATCCTGGTGACCAACGACAGGGTGTTTCAACTCCAGGCCGGGATTTACGGCATCCGCAGTGAAAACTACAAGGAATCGGTACCCTCCAAATCCGAAGCCGAGCGCTACACAGGATTCGTAACTGATCCGGATGACGCCATCCCCAATAGTTTCAAGTGGAACGACACAGGCAAACCCGTATTTTGCGGTGCCGCCGAAGAGAAGGTCATCGATTATCAACTCAAGACCTGGAACGTTCTCCCCCGCACGGTTTACCAGAATCTGGCACTCGAACTGATGAACAACCCCGATATCCCGATAGTCACCATCCAGAGCGCGGCCGGCTACGGCAAGAGCTTTCTGGCGCTGGCAGCGGCCCTCTACCTGACGCTCGAAAAGAAAACCCACGAAAAAATATATGTGGTCAAGCCGATGATCGAAATCGGCCAGAAACTGGGGTATCTGCCCGGACGAATAGAAGAGAAAATGGAACCCTACACGCGTTACATGTCGGACCTGATTCTGAAGCTGCACCAATTGCGTCCGGCCAACCGCATATTTGCAGATACGATCGAAATCCCGCCTAAATACAATTCGAAACGTTTCGAACTCCTGCCCTTGGCTTACATCCGCGGAATGAACATCGAAAATGCGGTGGTCATTATCGACGAGATGCAAAACATGTCCCGCAACGAGTGCCGGTCGCTGCTTTCTCGAATGGGCGAGGGCGTCAAGTGTTTCTGCCTTGGTGATATCCACCAGGTCGACAATCCTTATTTGAATGTCGACAACAACGGCATGAACTGGGTGGTCAACAAGTTCAAGGGAAGTAAAATATATGCCCACCTCGTGCTGAAGGGCGACAAATCGCGCGGCCCGATTACGGATCTGGTGATCCGGTCCGGACTCTAGTTTTTAGTCACACATAAATTGTCTTATCCATTGTCGCCCGCTGCTCGATATCTCAAGCCTATGGGCATAACAGTGACCATCGGCAGTGTTGGTTTAGGTTTCAGCTTTCTGGGCTTGCATGCCCGTCTAAAATAATGCTAAATACCAAAATACAAGCACCAAAAAACAAAAAAATCCTAATTTACAATGTCCAAATCTCAAATAAGATCAAAAATCAATCGTTTGAAAATTGAATTTCGGTCATTGTGATTTGTTTGTTATTTGCGATTTGGAATTTTTTACCGAAACTTAAAAGTTTCCTCTTCGATCAAACTGGAGGCGGCAGCCAGAGGCAGTGCTGAACGTTGAACCCCTGGCCCAGACTCGGCTTGGAGGGATGTGGTGATGGAAAGGAACGTCAATAGAATATACAAACAATTTCGTAGCCACGTCCCGTCGCGACAGGGCGGGCTTGAACCAGAAACCTTAATGTGCATTCAATTGCGTCGCCCAAAGCAGTCGAGACACTTCAAAATTTACACGACAAAAGAAGGTATATAGCAGACTCTTGATCCAGGTAATTAACGATAATTGTGAGAATTTTTCAGGATGGATACGTAGCAAAGTAGATAAATTTGACCAGGCTAAGATCTATTGCAGACCAGACCTTTTTCGACAGTTTCAGTAGGTATCGCTAAATACCTGTCATCTCTTTTTTTCCAATTTTTAGTTACTAATGAGTTCATTTCCCACTCGACATTAAAAAATGTAGCTCTCGCCCACTTCGTTCGAGCCCAGAGAGTTAACTGAGAATATAAGACTCGGCGCACTCTGAGAGCTCCGCGAGAGATATGGCCGGAAATGGTTCTATGTCGAGTGACTTTGTTTCTCCTTAGTAATGGTAATAAAGCTGATCGGATTGTTAATTCCATGGGCAAAACCAGCTATTATACACAGCGTCACAATAAATTTCGTATTGGTTCTTTGTATCGCTAAACTTAAGGCCACCTTACCGGGTTAAACACGCAGAACGCTGTGTATGTATGCGCAATGATTTATGTCGTGTTGTATAGTTTCCCAAAAGTCTCCGGATTTTGTGCTTGAACAATTTGTGTTTGTGTCTTTCTGAACTCATGCTCCGGCTTTTATTGTTTTCTTATTTCCCGTTTCAATTGCTCTGTTGTCATTACGAAATTGGCAGTACGTTCTTCCACCTTTAGTTAAAGCGTGTCGTGGGAATTTTGCAGCTTTTCCTCGTCAAGCTTTCGACCGGTAATGTTCATATGGATTACCGCGGTGCGAAAGTTACCGTTATCTTCATATCTGAATACATACATAAAAAACCAGCGTCTTTCAGCGGGGCTATGGCACGGATATTCCAATGACCATTCGTTTTGTTGATTTTTTATGACCCCATTAATGCCCTTTAATGCCGCACGAGCCTCAATCGCATTTTCGCCTTCGGCAAATTCGCAGATCTCAAGGTAATTTCTACCCACACCGTAGTCGTCCCAAGCCAGACCGTTTGCCTCTGCGAACCGGCACCATGCCTTGTTAACGAAAATTATCGTACCATCTTCATCGAGGACAGCGACATGGTTTTGCACAGTAACAATCTCCAAGTTAGTGGTTTCACCAAAACAACAATAGCAACATTTTGAACCCCAAGAACAGGCCGAAGGCTCTTTGCAGCGGAGGTCAACCAAACAAGATGAGATCTCTCAGGGTTGAGAGTATGAGAAATCAAGATACTGATTGGATAGGACGCTCCATGTGCCCTTGATGGATCTTTAAGATGTGAGTTGAGGCTTTCGGGTTATACAGTGGACAGATTATGAAGTTTAGAATGGGAAAGAGTGATGAATAGAGAGTGCATATTCGGCAAGCCCAGACTATTCCAGAGTTTCCACGTATATTATTCCTCAAACTTACCATTAATACATTGTGGTAGTAAGTCAAGGGACAAATCATTGAAGTGGCCTATTACAGTATACGATAAAAAACGTTTTTCATCGTTTTCCTTATAGGATCTAATCGAAAGGCTTAAATTCAAAATAGCTGACACGGTCTTTGCCGTGCCTTCACCTTAACGCTCACCACATTGATTTCTTACCGATGGAGCTTAAGGTGTTTTGAAGTCTTCTCCTGCAAGCCGACTCCGAGGGGCCCTCCCTCATCTTCTGTGCAGTTATGTACACTTTATTTTAAAAGTGTGCTCGTGGCGCACTTGGAGATATCAGTACCTTTACAATATCTGTTTTACTCTGAGGCCATTGGCCGATCTAATGAATAGATTACTGAATGAGGTCTATCAACTTCCAATGGGGCAAGCAAACTCGCACAGCCGACAGTATTTAATATAATGCGTTGTTCTTTCTAAGCCCTCTTTGTCTATAGCTGATTTCTGTGTGTTATTCATATCAACTCCTGCCTCCTCGCAATTATTGTCCATCTGGATCATGCATTTGGCCCAGCTGAAACAACCATAACGTCCGGGAAGGTTCACCTGTCCAACATCAAGAGATGAAATAACAACCTTGTCATGGGCATTTTGTGGGCACGCTTTCTTACAATATGCTTCACAGCCGTTACACGGGTCATAGTCAACGGGACCTGTAGGAGTTAAGTTTTCCTCAAGCAGTAATGCTCGAAGACGAATCTTTGGCCCGAATTCTGGAGTAACAAGCAGGTTGTTTTTGCCAATACAGCCAAGTCCGGCCAATACCGCTGCATCTTTGAGGAAAATTCCGCCTTTCTCAATAAAATAGGGTAATTTGTGGGTTTTTATCTTAAGTGTCTTTTCAATCCAGGCCGACAAATCCTTGTTTATTCTTATCAACTCACTGTTTCCGAGGGTTCCTCTCAATCCAGTCCACCAGTCGAGCTCGGGCTTATCTATGGGATGAGAAACGGCGATAACCAGCGCTGACTTTGCTCCTACAGGCCAAATAATCTTGTCGAAATCGCAAATCCCCCGGTAAGGATTAATCCCATCTAATTCCATACCAAGTTGTTTTATAATTGCATGGGAAGGCGATTTCTTAAGAAGTTCAACATTCGCGATCCCCGCCATCGCAGCCCCCATTTCCTTAGCTTTATCGATAATCTGCGTCCCTTCATCTGGAGTCATTTGCAGTCCTTTTTCTGATGCATTAGTTAAGGTTACGATGTGATTTGAGGGTGCTGACAGTTGCCGTCTCATCATCACCCATTAGGCGGCTGTAACCGGCGACGTCAGCACTCAGAATAGCGAAAAGTTTGTGTTTGTAGTTCTCGTCAGCCATAAGAGACCTCCGAAACTATACGCGAAAATATTTGAATTGATGGTCTGTGTGGGGGCTAATTTAGCGAGAGCGCAGCAGAAAACGACAGGTTAGCTTTAGATTGAGTGTCGGTAAACTATTATTTGGTTGGCAAAATATCTGTTCGTTCTCTCAGTCTGTTCCTGGAAAAGTGCCATGGCGTCGAAATGGTTATTGGCAGCCTGTTTTTGCAGACCGATAAAATCATTTGCCATTGATGTCACTTACATAGGTCATTCCCTCCTTACTCGGTAATTATACGGTTGATCAAACCATTAGATTAAACCACGTTTCCCAATAAGAAACGCTCCACAGCCTCTTCGATAGAGCGGGGAAGTGTCTCCATATGGTGTAAGCAATCGGGACACAACTGCACCCCTGTTTCTGTTCGATGGATTAATTTGCTTGAGGATCGATGCTCACAAAAATCGCAAAGACAATCAGGATTGGCGCTGTTGATACCGTATGAGAGATGGCTCTTGGCAATGAATTGAACGCCAATGCCATAGAACGGCATCTTATCAGCCGTCACCTGAAGGCACCATTTCACTCTGGCCCGAAAATCTTTGTACTGCTCAGGCACATCGCTCCCCGGCCGATGACCCTGTATTTTAATGTAGAGATCACCTGTTGGTTGAATTGGCGAGTCCGACTCAAAATACATTCCATCCGTGCAGCTATTACGCATAACGGCCTTGTCATAACTTTTAGAGTCGTATCCGGCATACAAAATTGGAACATGGTCAAAATATCGAGAATATTTCCGTCTTGTTCTGGCTTCCATTATTACACCTCGCTTCGCTTGCCCTTCTTTATCAATACAAGAGCCACTAAGATAGTCTATTTTCCGTCCATAAATGGCCCTTTTCCGCAATTTCGGCGTCAATCACGCCTTGGGCGTGACAGGTCTTGAATCGCTTGTGCGGCATACAGAACGGCCTGCCTCCGCGCAATGCCGCTGATTTCCTTGAACTTGCGAAAAAATTGCACATTTCTGGATCGGAAACTTACCAGTGCCCTCAATGAAACTGTGGATGGACACTATTCTAACTGCAAAAAATACAAGCCACTTAAGTCAGATGGGACTTTGTTGAAACACTTATTCATGGTCACCATCACGGATTTATTGATGGCTCTAATATGCAGTACGCTTTTGTAAACTATATATATATTTTCACTCTAAGGTTTTTCAATAGGGGGAAACATTCATTTTAGTGGGAATATTTCCTTTATAGTGGGCATATCATACAAAGAATAATTTTGATTTGTTAAACTGCAGGCGTCTATGATCACAAGTGAATTCGTTTATGAAGATTTGAAAGGGGCAGCCACTTGTGTTTGGTTTCCACAGCACAAAATAAATTGGTTCACTTTGGCAGTATAGTAACTATCAGCAATTGCTGTTAAATTGAACATAAGATCCGGCATGTCCATGAAACTTTACAATCTCTTGATATATCATCATGGTATTCATCTCTTAATAAAGGGGGGCATTATAACCTGTATAGCTTGCCAATAGTTTTAACTATCAGAAATAACGTTTAAATTATATTAGAATGCAAAATTATTGCATTCCCCGATCCACCCACTCCAGGTTTTCCTGAATAAGATCCGGTATAGGCAGCTCATAAGGACAGCGCTCCAGGCATTCTCCGCACGCTGTGCACCTGCGGGCCGCAGAAAGGGCTGGTGATAGAAAGGCGCCGTTGACGGCTTCTTTTCCCATGCGTTTGATCACGCTTCGCACATGAAGGATCACAGAGATGGGAATATCTTCAGAGCAGGGCTGGCAGTAGTCGCAGCGTCGACAAAAGACTTTGTCGTAGCGCTTCCGGATGCTTTCAATTTCAACTTTCTCCGTAGTGGTGAGCCTATATTTCCCGGACTTGAACACGGACCAGTTTTGGTTGAACAGCGCAGTGTCTTCCACACCTGGTATAATGGCCACGCCCGGTTGGGAAAGGGCCCACTTTAGCGCCAAAACAGGATTGTCTATGGCACCTCCGGAAAAGGATTTCATTGCGATGACACCGATATTTTTTTCCAGGGCTTTGGGAATGATATTTTTTTTTGCATCCGGCTCCAGAAAACTGAAACAAACCATGATGGTATCATACAGGCCGTCATTTAACGCCTGATCCAGTACTTCCAAACTGTGGCTGGTTATACCGATATGGCTGATAAGCCCTTCTTCTCGTGCCTTGACCAGTGTATCAAGGGCCCCCTCGGATTGGACCACACGTTGGTAGTCTTCTTGAGTGCTCACAAAATGACACTGGTACAGATCGATATGGTCAACCTGAAGTTCGGACAAGCTTTTTTCCAAGTCCGCTCGTACATCCTCAGATTTTCGACTGACACTTTTTGATGCCAGAATCACTTTTTTATCGGTCAGCTTCAAAGCTTTACCAATTCGCCCTTCGCTGGTTGTATACGCCCTGGATGTATCGATAAAATCCACCCCCTGCTCCACGGCATGCCGCACGGTTTCAACCGCCTGGTCTTCGTCGGCCCGTTGAATCGGAATCCCGCCGAAACCATAACGGTTGATGGTCAGTCCGGTTCGGCCCAGTGTGATTCGCTCCATAATGTTTTCCTTTCCTTAAGAAAATTGCCATTTGTTTCCGCCACGTCATTTTTATTCACCGTGGCGGCCATGAGTGTTTCGTCTGAGATCACCGCCGGCTGGACGTCATCACCTTCCTGTACTTGAAGCCCGGCCCGATGGATGGATTTCACGCTGTCCAACAGATCCCGGTTTCGGTTCTGCCGCTTACCACACTCTGCAAAGCTTTCCTCGTTCGGTGTTTCGATGCCGATAAAAACCGAATCAAATCCTGCCTTGACCATCATTCCCATCAATTCCTCATCATCGGCCAAGTTTATAGATGCTTCCGTGTTGAAGGTTATGTCTTTTTTTCCTCTTTCCCAATTATTGTCAAGATTATCTGATAAGGTTTTTTTATATTGGGTCCACGATTTGTAGCCTGGCTTGACAAGTGTCATTTTGAACCATAGATTTAATTTAAAAATTTGTACAATGCACTCAAAATATAATATATTACTTTTTGATTGAAGTGACTATTGAAATTCAATTTGTAGAGGATTTTCTATTTTCTATCGGTGACCTCGCTCAAACAGTTTACATCTGCATCTCCTTCTATACACACATCTCCATCGGTACGATAATTAGTTTCCGTCCATAAATGGCCATTTTCCGCAATTCCCCGCCTGCTTCGGGACAGGTCGGCGTCAATAGGCGGAATCGCTTGTGCGGCATACAGAAGTATGCCTCCACGCAATGCCGCAGATTTCCTTGAACTTGCGAAAAATAACACATTTCTGGATCGGAAACTTATCAGTGCCCTTTATGAAACCGCGGATGGGCACCAATAAGTGGGTGACCGGCAAATATCAGGAGGTCTCCGGCTGGCATAATACCC
>JBATHN010000490.1:0-3179 GCA_049666885.1 Desulfobacterales bacterium | reverse complement strand
GTTCTGGGTCATTTAAAAACCAACCTGACCGACCTGGCGAATCACTACCATGCCTGCTACCAGAACCCGAAGATGGCCGCCGAAAAACCGTCCAATTTCGAAGAGGCATTGCATTGGTATCGCGAGTATCTGAACTCATTCCCTATGGATATCGAATCGCCGGTCATCAACTACCAGTTGGCGGATCTGCTGCTCGAAAACAAGTCGTTTGGCGCAGCGGCCGTGGAATACGAGAAGACCGCCTACGATTACCCGTCGCACGACAAGTCCTCCCTCGCCGGCTATGCGGCGGTTTGCGCCTATCGGGAAGACCTGGGTGCCGCCGCTCCGGAGGGCAAAGATCAGATCAAGCGGGAGGTTGTGCGCAGTTCGCTCAAGTTCGCCGATACCTTTCCGAAACACGAAAAGGCCGCCATCGTCCTCGGGGCGGCAGCGGACGATCTTTACGGCATGGAGGAATTTGAGCAGGCCCTGGCTGCCGCGAACAAACTCCTTGAGGTATTCCCCGACACCGATGTCGATGTCATTCGATCGGCTCGGCTGGTCATCGCCCATTCGTCCTATGAGCTTGAGCAATACAGCGAAGCCGAGACCGCTTATCTGGAAGTTCTGGCCTTGCTGCCAACAGGCGACAAGACCCGCGATGCCCTGGTCGATAACCTGGCGGCATCGATTTATAAGCAGGGCGAACTGGCCAAAGCTGCCGAGGATTATCGGGGTGCGGCGGACCATTTCCTGCGGGTGGGCCGGATGGCGTCAACCTCCTCTATTCGGCCAACCGCCGAATACGATGCTGCCGCGGCTCTGATACAGCTAAAGGACTGGGAGATGGCGGCCACCGTGCTCCTCGGATTCCGAACCGGCTTCCCCGGGCACGAGTTGCAGCCCGAAGTGACCAAGAAGATCGCCTATGTTTACCGGGAAAACGGTCAACTCTCCCTGGCGGCCCGCGAATATGAGCGTATCGAGACGGAATCCAATGACGACGAAATCAGGCGCGAGGCCCTTCTGGTGGCGGCGGAATTGCACGAAAAGGATGGCAACAGCCTCGGCACGCTTGAGGTTTACCGGCGTTATGTGGGCTATTTTCCTCAACCAGTGGAGCTCAACCTGGAGACGCGCAACAAAATCGCCGAAATTCTGAAGGCGCAAAACGATCGGATATCCTACCTGAAAGAGCTCGAGACGATCGTCGCGATCGACGCATCTGCGGGTGGCGCCCGGACACCCCGGACGCGCTTTATTGGCGCAAAGGCCGCCCTGGTGCTGGCCGAATCGCATTATGAACAGTTCGTAGCCGTCGGGCTGGTAAAACCCTTCGAGGTTAATCTGCGCAAGAAGCGCGATCTGATGAAGGCGGTCACGCAGGAATTCAACAGACTCATCGATTATGAAATCGGAGAGATCACGGCCGCATCGACATTCTATCTGGCCGAGATCTACGCCCACTTCAGCAAAGCGTTGATGACTTCGGAGCGTCCGGAAGGACTGAGCCCCTTGGAACTGGAGGAATATGAACTGGCCATCGAAGAGCAAGCCTATCCGTTCGAAGAGAAGGCCATCGTCGTTCACGAGAGCAACCTCAAGCTGATCTCCCGGGGCGTCTACAATGAGTGGGTCGACAAGAGCCTGCAGAAATTGGCCGCACTCGTGCCGGCCCGCTATGCCAAGCCGGAAGAGACCAGCGGCTACATGAGTTCACTGGATACCTTTGTTTTCGAGATAGACAGACCGGCCGTTTCTGCTCAGCCGGAGTTTGAACAAGGGGCAGCGGTCGAGGAGGATGATGCAGGGGAGGGTGACCAGATCCAGGGACCCGATACGGCCACAGGTGATGAACCTGCAGAGCCTGAGAGGGTTCAAGATCCAGGAATTAAAGCGGCAGAACGGGCCGCACGCTAGAGTGATGAGCAGTGGGGCCGCCGGAGCTGCCTTGCAGTGAGCGCGGGTCCAGGAAAGGGGGACGCAGCGATGAGCGCACCATATATCGGAAACACAGCACGGCTAAAAACACGACTCTGCACCGGATTGACCGGTTTGGCGATGGTGATGTCGGTCCTTATCGGTTGCGCCACCGATGGAAAGGTTCCGGATAGAACGGTTACGGACAACCGCACAGAAGTTAAAGAGACCTCTGTGATGCGACTCGAAGATGGCCGGGAAGGGTTTATCATATCGGAAGTTTCCCAATTGGATGAGACATCGCGCAGGGACTTCGAGAGTGCCGTCGCCCTGCTAAATGACCAGGAGTATGACAAGGCCATTGATCTTCTGACAAAGATCATCGAACAGTCTCCCGGCGTTACAGCGCCCTATATCAACATTGCGATGGCCTACCAGCAGATCGACAAACCGGAAAAGGCCGAGGAGTATCTTAAAACCGCGATAGGACTGGTTCCCGGACACCCGGTGGCCTGTAACGAATATGGTTTGTTGTTTCGCAAAAGCGGACGATTTACCGAGGCCCGGGCGATATATGAGAAGAGTCTTGCGAGCTTTCCGGATTATTATCCGGTGCACAGAAACCTGGGGATTCTCTGCGACCTGTATTTGAATGACCTGGTCTGTGCCCTCGAACATTACGAGATTTACAGCCAGGCCCTACCCGATGATCGGCAGGTAACATTATGGATTTCGGATTTGCGCGCCCGGCTCGGACGAAATTAGACCGACGTCACAAAACCTTAATGCCGGAGCAGGCGCATGTACCCGCTCCAGGAAGACTTCTCAGGGCTGTGAGGAAGTGGTCTTGTTCGTAAATACGGTGATGCACAGAGATGACCTAAGCGCCCGCAGCGCAAGGCGCGAGAAGCGAGCATACACAAGCGTACGCGAGCGCCGAGCAACACGGCGCGGCGGGATGCATCGGTCATTGAGTGCCACCGTATTGACGAATAGGGCCACTAAGGGTTCACGAAAAAATAAGTTTGCAATTTTGGGGGTTGAGGCACCCGGGCGGCAAGGCGCGAAAACGCAGGAATATCTGGATATTCCGAGTTTTTGCAACACAGACGGACGGGATGCATCGGCGTACAAAATGTGAAGTTATTTTTGAGTGAGCCCTAAGGAGGGACGATGAATTGTAAAATAGCTCTGTGTTTGTGCGTTATCCTGTTCTCGGCCGTCTCGGCCATGGCTCAGGATGTGGAAAAAGACACGGAATCGGAAGCCATGGCGCT
>JBATHN010000489.1:0-4915 GCA_049666885.1 Desulfobacterales bacterium | reverse complement strand
CCGGATCGGTCGCCAAGCGCCAGAAGCTGGCCAAACGGTTGAAGATTGTCGATGCGTTCCGCAAATCCGGTGTCAACCCGCTCTGGATGATCATGGACGTCATCCCGGTGCTGCCGCCCGATCTGCGGCCGCTAGTGCCGCTGGAAGGCGGCCGCTTCGCCACCTCCGATCTCAATGATCTCTACCGGCGGGTTATAAACCGCAACAACCGACTGAAGCGTTTGATCGATCTGAAAGCGCCGGACATCATCGTCCGCAACGAGAAGCGGATGCTCCAGGAGTCGGTCGACGTGTTGTTCGACAACGGTCGGCACGGCCGGGTGATCACCGGTACCAACAAGAGGCCGCTCAAGTCTCTCAGCGACACCTTAAAGGGCAAACAGGGACGTTTCCGTCAAAACCTTTTGGGCAAACGGGTCGACTATTCGGGCCGGACGGTGATTACGGTCGGTCCCGACCTGCGGCTGCACCAGTGTGGTCTGCCCAAAATCATGGCGCTGGAGCTCTTTAAACCTTTTGTCTACTATCGACTGGAGCAAAAGGGACTGGTTTCCACCGTCAAGAGTGCCAAGAAAATGGTCGAGCGGGAGACCCCGGAAGTTTGGGATACGCTGGACGAGGTGGTCAAGGAATATCCGGTGATGCTCAACCGGGCACCCACGCTGCACCGGCTGGGCATACAGGCCTTCGAACCGACTCTTATCGAAGGCAAGGCAATCCAGCTCCATCCGCTGGTCTGCACGGCTTTTAACGCGGATTTCGATGGCGATCAGATGGCGGTCCATGTGCCGCTTTCGGTCGAAGCCCAGATCGAAGCGCGCGTCCTGATGCTTTCGAGCAACAACATCCTCTCGCCGGCCAACGGCTCACCGATCATCGTACCGAGCCAGGACATCGTCCTTGGGCTCTACTATATGACCCGCGGCATACCGGCCCGCAAGGGAGAGGGGAAGTATTTTGCCAACCCGGAGGAAGTCCGCATGGCTTATGACGCCGGGGCGGTGGACCTGCACGCCGAGATTGCGGTGCGCATGAACGGCCTTCGCGTCAACACGACCGTCGGCCGCATTCTGCTGTGGGAAATCATTCCGGAAGAGGACATCTTCGATCTGCGGCACATCATGGTCAGGGACCTGCAGGAAGCCCGGTCCATCCGCCGGAAGCTCAAAGAGGGGGGTGATTTCACCGAGCTGGTGGCGGCCCACTCCCAGAGTCCCGACAAGCAGAACGGCGGAAACATCGGTTTGATCCGAAAAGACGAGTTCGTCAATTTTTTCAACATCGACGAGGACACCGCCGACAAGGTGTACTTTCTGAAGGCCGGCGAGGTCAGCGGTGTGCTCTCCGCCGACGGAAAACACCATCTTTTCCAAGTGCTCCGCCGGCAGGCGCCGATCCCCTTCGACGTGGTCAACCGCGTGATGGACAAAAAGACGCTGAGGGACCTGGTGGATTACGTCTACCGCAACCTCGGGCCCAAGGCGACCGTTATTTTATCCGACCGTCTCAAGAACACCGGCTACCGCTACTCGACCGAAGGCGGTCTGTCGATTTCGATCGACGCCATGATCACGCCCGATTCGAAGTGGAAGATCCTGAGCGAGGCCGAGAGCCAGGTGGAGGAGATCAGCCGGCAATACACAGAAGGGCTGATCACTCAAGGCGAGAAATACAACAAGGTCGTCGACATCTGGGCCAAGGCCACCGATGATGTCGCCAACGAAATGATGGAGGCTATGCGTCTGGCGCCGGTCACTGATGCCGAAGGCCGTCCGGTTACCGATGAAAAAGGTAAACCGATCATCGCCGAGAGCTTCAACCCGATTTATATGATGGCTGATTCGGGTGCCCGCGGCAGCAAAGATCAGATGCGGCAGCTTGCCGGCATGCGCGGCCTGATGGCCAAGCCGTCGGGTGAAATTATCGAAACCCCGATTACCTCCAACTTCCGCGAAGGTTTGTCGGTATTGCAGTACTTCATTTCCACCCATGGGGCTCGCAAGGGCTTGGCGGACACGGCCTTGAAGACGGCCAACTCGGGTTACCTCACGCGAAGGCTTGCGGATGTGGCTCAGGATTGCATCGTCATGGAAGATGACTGCGGGACCCGCATGGGCGTGGAGGTCGGACCACTGATCGAAGGCGGTGAAGTCATTCAACGCATCGCTGAACGCATTTTGGGCCGTGTAGCGGCCGAAGATGTCATCGACCCGTTCAACGAAGAGATTATCGTGGCGGCCAACGAAGATATCGACGAGAACGTGAGCAAGCGGATCGAAGAGGCCGGCTTGACCGCTGTCCGGATCCGTTCCGTGCTGACCTGCAAAACCAGAGTCGGTGTTTGCGCCAAGTGCTACGGACGGGATCTCGCCCATGGCCAAACCGTGGAACAAGGCCAGGCCGTCGGCATCCTGGCGGCCCAGTCGATCGGCGAGCCCGGCACCCAGCTGACGATGCGGACCTTCCACATCGGTGGTACCGCCAGCCGGCGGGTCGAACAGGCCGACATCCGGGCCCGGGTCGACGGTACGATCAAGTTTGTAGACCTGAGAGTGGCCAGCAATTCCGAGGGTCAGATGGTGGTCATGAACCGACGCGGCGGCAAGTTCACGATCGTCAATGAAAAAGGACGTGAACTGGAGAGTTTTCCGGTCATCTACGGCGCCCACCTGGCGGTAAAAGACGGTGCCGCGGTGAAAGCGGGAGATCTACTGGCCACCTGGGACCCCTTCACGACCCCGATCCTGACCGAAATCGACGGCTCCGTCAAGTTCGGCGACATCGTTCCCGGCAAGACGATGCAGGAAAAGGTCGACCCGGTGACCGGCAAGTCGAGCCAGACGATTACCGAATCGAAGAACACCGAAGATCGGCCGCGCATATCGATAAAAGACAAGGACGGCAAGACCGCCAAACTACCGGGATCGACGGCCATGGCCCGTTACATGTTGCCGCTTGACGCGATTTTGATGGTCGAAGAGGGCGATAGTGTCAAAGCGGGCGATGTCGTGGCCAAATTGCCGCGCGCGACCACCAAGACCAAAGACATTACCGGTGGTTTACCGCGCGTGGCCGAGCTGTTCGAGGTTCGGAAGCCCAAGGAGGTTGCCGTACTGAGTCAAATCGACGGGTATGTGTCAATCGCCAAGGGAACCAAGAAGGGTAAGCAGAAGATCACCATCAGCCCTGTCGACGGCGTTGGCGAAACCAAGGAATATTTGATTCCGCGCGGTAAGCACATCAACGTGATCGAGGGAGATTACGTGCGCGCCGGTGAACCTCTTATCGGCGGCTCCGCCGTACCCCAGGACATCCTCAATATCAAGGGTGAAGTCGCCTTGGCGCGGTATTTGGTTGACGAGGTCCAGGAAGTTTACCGGTTGCAAGGCGTGCGCATAAACGACAAACACATCGAGGTCATCGTGCGTCAGATGATGCGACGGGTCAAGGTCGTGGAGGTCGGCGACTCCGAATTCATCACCGAGGAACAGGTGGACCGCGTGAGGTTTGATGAAACCAACCGGGCCGTCATCGAGCAGGGTGGTAAGCCTGCGGTGGCCGAACCCCTTATTCTGGGCATCACCAAGGCCTCGCTCAGCACCGACAGCTTCATTTCAGCCGCTTCCTTCCAGGAGACCACCAAAGTGCTGACCGACGCCGCGATCTCTGGTTCGGTCGACTACCTGAGGGGATTGAAGGAAAACGTGATCATGGGGCGGCTCATTCCTGCCGGCACTGGTATCGCCGCCTATAACGATGTGGATGTCGAGGTGGTAGACGAGGCCTGATTTACAAAGAAAACTCTTGACATCGGGCAAGCGACTGTATACAAATTGCGCTTTTACAAACCAAACCAATTGGGGTTCATTTTAAAAAGTAAGAGGAACGTATGCCGACCATCAACCAGTTAGTTCGCAAGGGCAGAAAACGGGTAAAGAAGAAAACCAACACCCCGGCCTTGAAGGGGGCGCCCCAGAAGAGAGGGGTTTGCACCCGCGTGTATACCTCGACGCCGAAAAAGCCCAACTCGGCTCTGCGAAAAGTCGCGAGGGTTCGGTTGACAACCGGCATAGAAGTGACCGCCTATATCCCTGGAATCGGTCACAATCTGCAGGAACACTCGGTTGTGCTGGTGCGCGGCGGGCGCGTCAAGGACCTTCCCGGTGTGCGCTACCACATCGTCCGAGGGACCCTGGATACACTCGGGGTTGCCGACCGCAAGCAAGGCCGCTCCAAATACGGGGCCAAGAAACCAAAGTGATCCGGCCTTTGGCAAACCGATCAATTTTAAGCAGGTGGTGTAACGTATGCCGAGAAGAAGAGAAATAGCCGTAAGAAAAATCAACGCCGATCCAAAATACGGCAGTGAACTGGTGGCCAAGTTCATCCGCAAGATCATGCGGGATGGAAAAAAAAGTACCGCTGAAAATATCCTCTATGATGCTTTAAATATCATCGAAGAGAAGACAAAACAGACCCCGCTCAAAGTCTTCGAACAGGCGGTTGACAACATCAAGCCGTTTATCGAAGTAAAATCGCGGCGGGTCGGTGGTTCCACCTATCAGGTTCCGACCGAGATCCGGCCTAGCCGCCGCACGGCACTCGGAATCCGGTGGCTGATCGAGTTTTCTCGAAAACGGCCCGAAAAAGGCATGGCCAAGAAGCTGGCCGGAGAACTCATGGACGCCGCCAACAACCGGGGCGCCGCAGCAAAGAAAAAGGAAGACACGCACAAGATGGCCGAGGCCAACAAGGCTTTTGCCCACTTCCGTTGGTAAACGGCACTGTGCAAGGGGCAGGGTGAATCGCTGTCCGGCATGCTGCACACCTCGCACAGTGCTTGGCTGCGCATTTTAAGGGGAGGACGAAGAGATGGCGAAGAAGAAGTTTGAGCGGACCAAGCCGCACGTGAATG
>JBATHN010000488.1:0-5541 GCA_049666885.1 Desulfobacterales bacterium | reverse complement strand
CGCCTGTTCAGCCCTATCATTTGTCATCTGTCTGCAGCACTCGAAGAAGGTTCAAATCTCTACCCCGAGCCTCCAGACCCCTTCAAGCATGAAGGATGCGTGCTTATGGGCATTCTGCGATCAGTTTTTCAGGCTGAAAGAATTTGTTGAGTTTAATGCCGATCTTTTCGGCGCCCTGCCTGCGGGTAGACATCTTTAAGTTGGTCGATCCAGGTTTTCTTCCACAGCTTGATTCCGGAATAGTACGCGGCCCGACCGATGAGAGTGGCGGCGACCGGCGCTGTCAGCAATAGAAACGTGATCGCCGCCAGCGCCCGTAGCGTAATTCCTATCTCTTGATAAAATGTGGCTTCTGCGATCAGTACCAGTCCGGCCCCGAGCGTGCCGGCTTTCGTTGCCGCATGCATCCGCATGATGGTATCCGGCAGCCGGAGCATGCCGAGCGCGGCCACCAAAGAAAAAAGGCTGCCCGAAACCAGCAGGAAGGATGTGATGACGTCACTCATTGTCTTCTTTTCTTTGCACCGTTTCTTGTTTATGACCTGTTTTCGCCGAACGCATTAGAAATCGGGCAAGCGCAACAGTGCCCAAAAACGCAATCAACGCATAGGCGATGGCCACATCCAAAAAAGAAGTTTCCCTGGCATAAATTGAATAGGCCGCTAAAAAGGCGACGATGAGAATCGAAATCAAATCGAGTGCCACGATTCTGTCAGCAGCATCGGGTCCTTTGGCGAGACGAATAAACGCCAACGCAATGCTGATGAGCAAGACGACCAATGAGAATCGACCGACGAAACCGACAAAGACATCACCACCCGACATCAGCGCATAACCTCCAGAACGCGTCTTTCGAGCCCCTCTTTGATGGTGCGACGCGCCTCTTCGACGTCATCGAGGAACATCACGTGAACATATAGCATCGTCTTGTCCTCGGAAACGTCGAGGCTGAGGGTCCCGGGGGTCAGGGAGATAAGGTTCGCCACGAGCATAATCTCTAAATCGGTTTTGGCATCTAAGGGGACCCCGATGATACCCGGACGGCTGATATGCTTTGGCGTGATCACATCCCACATGACCCGAAAATTCGAAATGAAAAGCTCCTTGACAAAATAGCCGATGAGCATGATCACCTTTGGCAACCGGTGGAGGTAGTCTGTGTTTTGATACAGCGGTTTGGTCAGCCATAAAGCAATGTAGCCGATAACAAAACCGCCCAGTAAACCGCTGAGACTAAATTGCCCCAATACGGCACTGAATCCGATGGCCAAAAAGATGTTCAATAAAAAGAGATCGATCATTTAGGCCCCAAAAACCGCTTTTAAATACATTTCCGGATGCAGAAGCTCTTCGGCCGCTTTTAAGGCAATCTCCACAAAGGCCTCGGCGCCAAAGCCGATGACCACTGTCAAAATGACCAAACCGGCAATGGGCGTCATCATCCATCCCGAAGGTCCGGCGGCCAGGGATACCTCATCAACCGTGTCCGCGCGCGGAGCCGGCTTCCAAAATACTTCCCCCCAGATTTTGGTCATCGAATACACGGTCAACAAGCCGACGGCAGCCGCAATGCCGGCTACTATGTATTGATGGATGTCGAGGCTGGCACGGATCAACATCATTTTGGCCCAAAACCCGGACAGCGGTGGAAAACCGGCCAGCGAAAAAGCCGGAATAAAAAAACAGAAGGCTATCCATCCGTATTTGCTATAAATA
This sequence comes from Desulfobacterales bacterium, assembly GCA_049666885.1. Classification (GTDB taxonomy): domain Bacteria; phylum Desulfobacterota; class Desulfobacteria; order Desulfobacterales; family SG8-13; genus JARFQH01. The sequence continues at coordinate 3,825 of JBATHN010000488.1, read as the reverse complement.
CTGCCAATCCGCGAAAGTTCGAATGATCCGCTCAAGCGCTGAACGACACCGCTCACCAGGAAAAGATTGGCCTTCACGATGATATGGTGAATCAAATAAAATACCGCGCCGGCCAACGCTAAAGTGGTGTTGAGCGCCAGGCCCAATATCATGTACCCGACTTGACTGATAATGTGAAATGAGAGAATGCGTCGAAATTCATTGTGCGCTGCCGCTCCCAGCACGCCGGTTATCATCGTCAGCGCCGCAACGGCCAGCAACACCCCGTGGGTGTAAGGCATGTTAACGGTGAAAACCAGGGTGAACATTCTGATCAGGGCATAGACACCCACTTTGGTCAACAACCCGGCGAAGATGGCGGACACGGAAACCGGTGGCGTATGGTAAGATGCCGGCAGCCAAAAGAAGAGCGGGAACAGGGCCGATTTGATGCCGAATGCCCCCATAAAAAGCATGGCCACAGCCGTTAGCAAGCCCTTGTTATCGATCGCTTGAACCTTCACATGAAGATCGGCCATATTCAGCGTTCCAGTCAATCCGTAGAGCAATCCGATTCCCGTTATCAACAACAGGGTAGAAAAGAGATTGATCACCACATACTTCACCCCGCCATCGAGCTGGTTTCTGTCCTGGCCCAGGACCAGAAGCCCAAAGGAGGCTATTAGCATGACCTCGAACCAGACATAGAGATTAAAAAGGTCGCCCGTCAAAAATGCACCGCAAATGCCGCCCACGAGAGTTTGCATCAACGGATAGTATCCGCGTTTGACGAGGATTGTCCCGATATCTGCCCTGGAATAAGCCACCACGGCCAGGTTGATGACGGCGGTGATAACGACCATTACCGCACTTAAATGGTCGGCGACAAGGGTGATACCGAAGGGCGCGGGCCAGTTTCCCATCTGGGATGCGAAGATGCCGTTGCGGTGAACTTGGTCAAAAATAGCACCACAGGCGATTATTTGCAGCACGGCACCGCTTAGGGCGATGTTGCTGGACCCCTTCACAGTCGACTTCGCCAGTAACATTATAACGGCGGCCGCAAACGGAAGAATTATCGGCAATACCAGAAGACCGCTCACCCCTGTTCTCCCATTTTGGTTGATGGTATCATCTCTTCATTTTTATTGGGTTCGGCAACACGCATGAGCTCCGTGTCCACGGTGCCGACTTCCTGATAGGCACGATAGAAAAGCACGAAAACAAATGCCAAAAGTGCAAATCCAATAACGATGGCCGTTAGAATCAACGCCTGCGGCAACGCATTGGCGACAGGCTCAACGGGCACTGTGCCCGCATCCGGAATCAACGGCGGTCGGCTGCTGGACAAACGCCCTACCGTAAATATCAGCAGGTTGACGGCATTGCTCAACAGAGCCAGACCGAAGATAAATCGGATGAGATTGCGATCCAGTATCAGGTATATGCTGCCGGCAACCATTGCTCCGACTAAAACGGCGAATACGGTTTCCACGTCAGTTTTCTTCCAATGCCAAAATAAGGGTTAATAGGGTACCCAATACCGTTAGAAAAACCCCAATATCGAAAAATAACGGGGTGCCGATGGCCAGCCCCTTCGAATGGTCGGTCGTGACGATCCACCAGAGACCCGTCAAAAATGGCCGACCGGCAAGCCATCCCACAAGTCCGCAGAGGATCGCAAGCCCAAGACCGTACATGGCGATGCGTTCGGGATCGATGCGAATCGCGCTTCGAACGACGGCGGGGCCTTCGGATATGGCGGCCAGGGCAAAACCGGTCCCCGCCACCAAGGCAGCCACAAATCCGCCTCCGGGAGCATTGTGACCGCGAAACAGCAGATATACCGCAAAGACAAGAATGAGTCCGACCAGAAGGCGGGTGGCCACCTTTAAAATTAAGGAGTGCATCAATCTTTCCTCTGGATTCGGATTAAGGCGTAGCCGGCCAAACCCGCAATGGCCACGACCGTGATTTCACCCAGGGTATCCAGGCTTCGAAAATCGACGAGAATAACATTGACGATGTTGCGGCCATGGGCCGCAATGTAACTGTTGGCTTCAAAAAAATCGGTTACAAATCGATCCAGCTCGTGTTGGTTTACGGCCAGGATGAGAACCGTAATCAGCATGCCCACTGCGGCGGCGAGGACCCCATTCAGCAATTTGCCGGCTCCGTACTTGGGTTTCTGGTGATCCAGACGTGGCAGGCGCAGAAGGACGAGTGCGACGATGATGACCGTTAAGGTTTCCACCAGCAGCTGGGTCAACGCCACGTCGGGGGCGCCGAAAATCAAAAACAGCATGGCGATGCCAGCGCCGATAACCCCTAATCCGCATATCGCCAGGAGACGCGATCTAGCCGACACCACCAAAACGACGGCAGCCGCGATGATGAAAACGACGAGCCATCCCGGTTGACCGACACCTGCAAATTCGGTCACTTCGAAGGCAGGCGGATGTAGAAGAAGCGGAATGCCGACGCCGAGCGTCACGGATCCGATGACCACAACCAGATATCGATGCAAGGATCCGTTTTGAAGCATGCGGGTGAGTGTTTTGGCAAGCCAGGCGACCGCACCAAGGGTGAAGGTATAGACGTATTCGGCCTTGACGGGTAGTCGGTCGAGGAACCCCGCAATGACCCGCCGAATTTTGCCGCGCAGAAAATATACGGTTGTTCCGAGGCCAAGGGTGATAATACTCAACAACAATGGTTCGTTGATTCCGTGGTATAGCTTCAACTGAATGTCTTCCGTGGTCCAATGGAAAGCCCTCACCGCCGGTTCGATCAGCCAGCGAGAGACCCAGCCGGGAATGATACCAAAAAAGATACCAAGGCTTCCCAATAACACCGGACCGATCCACATGGTCAACGGCGCTTCCTTGGGGAGGCGCGGTGTCTTTTTCAACGGTCCCAGAAAAGGTCTGAGGGCTATGATGCCGGCAACCGCCGTCATCAGGGAATTGGACAGCAACGCCGCTATTGTGGCAAATTCAGGGAACATATCCTCCGTCAAGGCGCCTTTGTACATAATTTCCTTGCCGATGAATCCAAAAAAAAGCGGAAACCCGGCCATCGAAAGCGCGGCCGCGGCCGCGGCAAAAAAAGTAAAGGGAAGCGGTTTGAGCAACCCGCCGATGTGCTCCACCTGCCGGGTGCCCGTTTGGTGATCGATGATGCCGACGACAAGAAACAGAGAGGATTTATAAAGCGAATGAACCAAGAAAAAGGTCATGGCGGCGGTCAGTGCGGGGGTCGTTCTTCCACCCAGGAACATGGTTAGAATGCCTAACGCCATAATGGTCGTAAACGCCAATACCCGTTTTAAGTCCGACTGGGTCATGGCCTGCACCGAACCGATTAAAGCGGTGATACCCCCGATGATGACCAAGGTGCCCATCCATGGGGCCGTACCGCCCAAAACAGGGTGCAGACGAGCCAGCAGATATATACCCGCCTTGACCATGGTCGCCGAGTGCAGGAAAGCACTGATGGGTGTGGGGGCGCTCATGGCATTTGGCAGCCAGAAATGAAAAGGAAATTGAGCTGATTTCGTAAAGGCACCCGCAAAAACCAGCATCAATGTGGGAAGGTATAGCGGGTGCTCTTTTATCCGGACGGCATATTGGATTAATCCGCGGAGAGAATACGTGTCGCCAACAGATCCCAGCAGTAGAATACCAATCAAAAGTGCCAGCCCGCCGGCACCGGTAACCAGCAGTGCCTGTCTCGCATTGGCCCGCGCCGTGATCGATTCGTGTTCGAAACCGATGAGCAAATATGAAAAAAGAGTGGTCAGTTCCCAAAAAACAAACAGCGCCATCAGGTTGTCGACGAGGACCA
>JBATHN010000487.1:0-4299 GCA_049666885.1 Desulfobacterales bacterium | reverse complement strand
GGTTGTTTAAGAACGACCGGCAGAGAAGGTATAGGAAGGTTTGGGATAAGGTTTTGAACGATTATGGGAAGGTGTTTTTAATTAATATGATCGTTGAAGATCAGGCGGGGATCATTGTATAGGGCTGAATTTAATTTCTGATACATCTGTAATTGAAAGTTTACTTTTATGTTTGGCTGAAAAAATTGCGGTTGATAATCGGAGCCAGCGCATGTTCCCATCCCTTATAAAATGCGATTTTAATAAAATGTTATTTTTAGAATTGTATAACCGTTTTCATATCGATATTTGCCATTTATTTCCAAACAATATTGAAAAAGACTGGTCGGGTTTGTTTATTCGTTCAGCACTCCTGAGAATTGTTCTGGTTGGGAAATGAAAGAAAGGATTTGGGCGCAGGATAAACCTTTACAGAAAATTATGTCAAGAAATTAATTGGTTATGCCGGGATAAAGGCAACGTTATACAGATGGTCGGATAGGGCTGTGTCGAAATAGGCGGTCAGTTCACAGCGAAAATCCTTTATATGAGAGGTGTTAAGGTGTTAAGCGGAAAACCAGGGTCTAATGAAAATTTTTAAAATGACTGTACAAGAACCTGTTGCTGATGATTTGAAAGGATATTACCAGCCAACCACTGCAGATCCATTTTCATCCCATTATCCGTTTCTCATTTAGACTCTTAACCGCAGATGACGGGTTTCTCAAATTTCGTGTCTGAAAAAGAAAGCGGGATATGGACATGAGGTGCAGGCGAGAGAGAACGACCGGCAGAGTGGGTATAGGAAGGTTTGGGATATGGTTTTGGGTGTTTATGAGGGCGTTGATTGGTTTGGCAGATCGTGCTGGTGGGTTGCTATATGGTTTGGCAATCAAAGGCGATTTTAAGAGACATCAAGTTGCTTTAGATAGCAGCTGTACGAAATTGATCCTCATTTACGATAAGTTTACAGTATATGCAAATAAAGAAGACCGCCAGATAGTTGGTTTTTGTCGGAAATATTTGAACGATCAATGTGAGTCACGGAGGGAAGTGGAGTCGCCTCTACCGCCTGTTCGGTTGGGTGCTTCTTTAGTAGGCGCTCTTGATAACACCGCCATCGACTCGCAGCGCCGCACCCGTAGTTGCTGACGCAAGAGGGCTTCCAAGATAACAAACAAGCGAAGCCACTTCGTCGGGAGATGCGAACCGTTTTATGAGTGATGTAGGGCGAACTTTTTCGAAGAATACCTTCTCAAACTTTTCGAACGTCTTTCCCTCCTTTGCCGCAAGCTCGTTTACGAAGTCCCCGACCCCTCTCGAGTTTGTAGGGCCTGGTAGAACTGAATTCACCGTGATGTCGGCTCCTGCAATATGCTCAGCCAATCCTCTTGCAACTGCAATTTGCGCGGCCTTCGTCATCCCGTAGTGGATCATTTCCTCCGGTATCTGGATACCGCTTTCGCTTGAAATAAAAATGATCCTACCCCAGTTGCGTTCTTTCATCGAGGGAAGATAGATCCTCGATAGTCGCACGCCACTGAGCACGTTCACTTCGAAAAACCTCCGCCAGTCCTCATCCGGTATTTCCTCAAACGGAACCGGTTCGAAGATGCCAAGATTATTCACAAGAATATCCACACGTGGGTGCGCCTCTTTTAGATCCGCCGCAACACTTTCCAGCGATAAGTCGCCTGCAAATCCGAGGACTTCGCCATCGGCTGAAGATTTCAGTTCGTTAATCGCACGCTTCACTGAGTTCTCTGAGCGACCGTTGATAATCGTTCGAGCGCCTTCCGACGAAAAGGCTTTCGCAATAGCAAAGCCAATTCCCGCAGTGCTTCCTGTGATTAGAACAATTTTGTCTACAAGTTTAAGATCCATATTGTCTCCATTTATCTGTGGCTGATTACCTCCAGATTTATTATACGGATAGAGAAACCAATTATCTTTTTCGCACGTCATAGAGGAAGGTAAGTACCAGAAAATCATAAATCATTCATTTACAGATACATTGAAAGAATATGACGATTTTAAGGTAGGTCAATACTTGGCACACCTTGCCATAAGCCAATCTTTGGGCTTGTAATCCCAGGACATGTTCGCATGTTTCATAACAACGAACTCGTCGAAACAACACGATGGATTAGCGAGTAGCCTATTCGGATGGATCTGGCCCTTTGACGGCCAAACGGAGGGCACCGGCGGGTCGACCGTTTCAACGGTAGGCATTGACTGATTTGGCTCGGGATGGAGTTTGCATCAATCAGAAATTGATTTTTTGGGCCCGATAGTCCTTTGTTCATATTGTTCAAACTGCGCGGCGATTTGATCCTGAGCTTCGGCTGGGATGCATTTTTCAAGCAACGGTAGAAGCTGCGCATTTTCTCTGCGGATATGCTTTCTGAAAAGGTCGATATAACCTTGGCATAATTGAATCAAACCTGCAGGTAAGCCGTTCGACTGGGAAAAAGTTTTAAGTTCTAACTTGATGGACTCGAGAAGCGACCGACCGGTTTGATGCTCTGAATGGAGATCCTTGATCAGGCTTTTTACCTCCGGATTTGCGGATGATGCCATGGCTGGAAACAGAATCTCGTCCTCTTTGCCATGGTGGCACCTGTCGATAAATGCTTCTACCCAATCAATACACTTTTTAAAATCTTCAATCAGCGCTTGATCCGGATGATCTAATTTCCCCAGCATCTTTTGCCATGACACAAACAGCTTCATAATTTGCCCATGGTCTTCTCTCAAGTTGTCTTTAGGACGCATGGTATTTCCCCATATTCCTCGATAACGATGGCCCCAGGTGCGCATTCCGAGGCGGCACGCCGGACGCGATCTTAAAGCCGTTCTATTACTTCATCAACAAGGACGTTTGATGTCATTTGATCTTCATCGAAAGCAAATAATCAGGTCACAACTTATTGCAATTCCAATCGCTCATACACAAATCGTAATCAATTTTTACCTTCATAATAACCTTCTGTGTGATTTGGTGTTGGATCTGTCTGGGCAGTTTTCCAATATTTCAGAAAAGCACAAATTCATTTGCGGAGTGCATATTTCTTCAGCGTATCAAACGAATGGGTGAAATCAAACCTACTGCTATTTTCCTGAACCTATCATCTGGTCGATTCGCTTGAGATAGCCGAAATGTATCGTTTCATATGGTGTGATTCCCGGTAAATGTATCTTTCTATCTCCCCCCAAACCTACTATAATAATATATTTTATTCGATAGTAACGGCGGAAAAGATGAACAAACACTTGTGATCTTTTGTGATACCGTCAAACACTTCCAATTTTTACAATGACCGTTGGAGGCTGTAAGACCATCCGGTGGCGTCTCATAGTGTGTTGAAGTTTGACGGTATCAATTCTAAAATAATCATGAATTTTGGCAAAGCCATAGGTAAATACTTGGCATTATATCTTTTTGAGCGACCCAAAATAGAAAGACCTCTCCAAAAAAGCTAAATGTTGATTGAATATGTGGTCGCCGATGAGCCATCGAACCTATCAATTCACTGATTGTGTGGTGATTGCCAAACTTTATTTGTATAAAAGATGTAAATTCAGATCTTGATCGCTGCCCGTATCCATTCGATGTCCGATACAATCGCCATTTTTTCCCAGCCTTGGAGGTGCTTCAGGTCCAATTTCGTGTCATACCAGATAGCGCCAGCTTCGAATCCAGTAAAATCTATACCGAGGTGATATAGAAACCGAACTTTCTTTATACGAGAAAACAGCTCCTCAACCGCTGGAATAATGATTGACTCGTAGTCATTCACGGTTACTGTACCCTTAGCAGTGAAACCGAGGACATTATCTGGCAGATCAGGTATCTTCTCGATCATCTCAAAGGTTCTTTATCAGATATTGTGGTTCTTATCTTGGCTTAAAAATACCGATTAATTGAAATTATATTGAATTTGTAAGGTGGGTCAATGCATAAACTTGCTTGCCATAATCGTAACTACAAGAAATAACAACAATTTACAAGATACCTTCTGGCTATTCCAGCTATAACGTGACTATTGCCAGTGTGTCAAACCAAAATGATGATTGATCAGTACCCCGGCAAACCTCAAAATCCACGCGAACATAATCAAAAAGATGCCACTACCACCACCCAAAAACCGAACAGCATACGGGACATACCTCTATTTCGATGAACCCGGCACGCTGGAAACCTTCATGCGGGATTACCGTCAGGTTCTAAAGGAAAATTTTCAAAATGTTAGAATCGAAGGTGTCGGGGAATATTGGACCTGCACGATCCCAGGAATTGGAAATGGAAACCCTGGCAGC
>JBATHN010000486.1:0-1920 GCA_049666885.1 Desulfobacterales bacterium | reverse complement strand
CCGAATGCGCAGATACCACAACAGTGGTAAAAATAAAGCGAGAGCGGCTCGAGGCAATCTGTTCAAAATTTCCGCAAGACGGATATATTTTCATGAAACGGGTTGCCGGAATGCTGGGGAGACGTTTACTCAAAAGCTATGGAACGAGTCTTTCTCTCCAACCAGCCGCTGAATCCACAAGCCACGGCACCGACCAGATCGTCGAGTTCGTAGCGCCGGAATAGTCACTCCTCTCGAGAGAGCCGGTCAATTGAGGTCGGCTTCAGAGTTTGTCGGTTGGCAGCCAATGTCATTTATTTAAGGCCTAAAATTCCCTTTGGAAAAGAGGGACCAGGGGGGATTTCTTGTCGGTGTTTTAAAATCCCCCTTTCCCAAAGTGGGACTTTCAAAAACACTCCTTAAGTTAATGACTTTGGGTTTGTAGCTTTAAATGAAAACGTGAATGGGTAATAATCTGCTAAATTGCAGGATTGTTGCCGCTATGCAGAAAGCTTCGCGGAAGGGTGTGAATTGTGGATAGGAAGCGTAAATGTGAATTTGCTGCCTGTGCCATGCCCGTCACTTTCGGCCCAAATTTTTCCGTGGTGCAATTCGATTAAACTTTTTGTCAAGGAAAGCCCAAGGCCAGTTCCCTGATATTTTCGACATTTGGAGGTATCGGCCTGTTCAAAAGGGTTAAAGATACGGTCCAGGTCTTCCTTTTCAAGACCGATCCCACTGTCGGATACGCTGATTTGCAGGTGCTGCGAGACTTGACTTGCACCGCTGGCGCCTTCTGATTCTGCCATACGGGCATATAGTGCGATGTGGCCGCCATCCGTAGTGAATTTCAACGCATTGGATAGCAGATTATAGACAACCTGCTTCAATTTTCTCTCATCTGCGATCACAAACTCTGGGATACCATCAAGATCCGTCGAAAGCTGGATATGGTGTTTCATCGCCTTTTCTTTGATCATCACAAGACTGTTTTCAAGCAAAGGGCGAATATGTATCTTTGATATATCCAGTTCAGATTTGCCGGCTTCGATCTTGGAAAGATCAAGGATGTCATTAATCAAAGAAAGTAAATGGCTGCTGCTCTGCAGTACATTATTGAGATGTTCTTTTTGGACTTTATTTAGCTCCCCGAAATTTTCGTCAACCACAAGTTCAGTAAAGCCGATAATATGGTTTAAGGGAGTCCTGAGTTCATGGCTCATATTGGCCAAAAATTCACTTTTGGCTTTGTTCGCGGCCACTGCTTCTTCCTTGGCAAGCCTGATTTTTTCTTCAGCTTGTTTACGGTCGCGGATGTCAACAAAGCTTTCTATTAAATATTGCTGCCTTTTTTTGGTAAATTGAACAACAGTTTTTAGAATCGGTATAGCCTCACCTTCGGTGCCCACCAGATTACGTTCCGTATTTTCAATTGACTGGCCAAAATCTGTTATGGGGCATTTTCCTGTTTCCGTTGGACAGACAAAGTTATGACAAACATTTCCAACCACTTCGGACCTTGTTTTGCCTATTAATTTTAAAGCATACGGATTAATATCGATCACTTTATGCTGCTGGGCATCGATGACCATAATTCCCGATGGCGTGGAGTCCCATATTGCCTTTAAATGCTCCTCGCTTTCTTTAAGCGCTATCTTCTCATCTAGGAGCTCTTGGGTGCGCTCGTTGACCTTGTTCTCCAGATCTTCCGCATATTGTTTTATTTTTTTTTGTGATGTCACCAGGGCATCCAGCATCTCGTTGAAAGAGACAGCCAATTGCCCGAATTCGTTCTTTGAATTTATTATAACCCGCTGTTTGGTCAAGCCGTTGTCTGATCTTTTAATATCTCCTATCACCGATAGTAAATTTTCCAATGGCAATGTAATGAAGCGATGCAGTCGATACGTGATGGCAACAAAACACGCAAATCCGACAAAG
>JBATHN010000485.1:0-4758 GCA_049666885.1 Desulfobacterales bacterium | reverse complement strand
TTTCCGGATGTGTTGCGAAAACTCGGGATAACCAGGTAATCCGGCGTTTTCGCGATTTGCTGGCTTGGCGCTTCAACGCCTAAATTTGCGGATTTATTTTTTCGCGAGCCCTTAGGCGAAGGGCAGGGGGCGCAACTCGACTTGCCGGGTTGGTTTCCGTCCACATATGGCCGTCTTTCACAATTTCTTTGAACTTGCGGAAAACGGCTGGTTTCTGGATCGAAAACCGACTTGTGTCGTCCGGTAACTCGCGGATGGACACGAGTTACAATCAAATATAATTACCAGCGCGATACGGCGTTGTCAATTCCAAATCATTGACACCAAAAGAGAATATTGTTACGGCATCCGTATAGAGGATTCAATTGTGAGTGACAGACAGCGATTTTTTCGATGCGTCATACGCTACGAGGCGTTTTGGGTTCAGGAGGAAAAAGATGACAGACAAGATATTGATTTTTGGTAAAAACACATGACCTTTTACCACGGCAGCTCGGGAAGCTCACGCAAAAGAGAACAAGGATTATGAGTACATCGACGTCCTTTCGACCCCGAAGAACTTGGAAACGATGCTTAACTATTCGAAAGGTAAACGCAAAGTGCCGGTGATCGTGGCGGAAGGAAGAGTTACGGTCGGTTGGCAGGGCAAAGCCTGAGGGGTATGATGCCGGCGGCAGGCTGCCGCCGACCAGGTTCTATAAATTCGGAGCTGATTGCCGGGCGAAATGGGTGTGTTTCTGCCAGTGACCGTGGCGCCATCTCGTTCATATCCGTTACGGATTCCCGCTTGCCGTCCTCTCGACAGACAAAAAAATATTCTTTGCGACGGGGAAAAACCAGGTGCTGGAAATTCCGCAAAATAAACCGATTTACACGCAACTGGAGCAGCGGGTCCAAGAGCTGGAAGAAGACGCCTCCCGACTGAGAACGGTCAAAGCCGAACTACGGCGACGCAACGAGTATCTAACCGCTCTGCACGAAACCGCCATCGGCCTGCTCGACCTGCTGGACAAGGAGGAACTCCTCGAAACCATCCTGTACCGGGCGTCGCTGTTGACCGGCACGGGCCACGGGTACATTTACCTGCTGGAACCTTGTCAAACCCTGATGCAGATGCAGGTCGGCATGGGTTTTTTCAAAAGCCAGCTCGGCCGGCGCGTCAAACTCGGTGAAGGAATGGGCGGCAAGGTCTGGCAGGCCGAAAAGCCGTTGGTCGTCAACGACTACCAATCCTGGCCCGGACGGCTGCCGGACAAAAGCCTCGATCCTCTGGGACCGGTGGTGGGAATTCCGCTGAAATCGGAGAAAGGTGTGCTGGGCGTCATCGGTTTGGCGCGGGTGGAAAAAGGCCAACGGTTCCTGGAGGAAGATGTCACGATCCTGAGCCGGTTTGCCGAACTGGCCCTGCTGGCGCTCGAAAAGGCCCAGCTGATTACCGATGCCCGTCGGGAACTGGCCGAGCGGAAAAAGACCGAGGCGATCCTGCGACAAAGCGAGAAGCGCTATCGCTCCCTATTGGAGTCTTCCCCGGATCCGGTTGTGGTCTATGATATCGAGGGGCGAGCCACCTATGTCAACCCGGCCTTTGAGCGCACGTTCGGCTTTGCGCGCGACGAGCTCTTGGGAAAACAGATCGATTTCGTGCCCGCGGAGAATTTACCGGAAACAAGGGCTGCGATAGAGAGCATGCTGAGCGGCAACACCATCCAGCTGTTTGAAACGAGGCGGCTGACCAAGGACGGCCGGACACTGGATGTGCAGCTCAGCTCGCAGCTTTACAACGACCGCCACGGCCAACCGGCCGGCAACATCGTCATCCTGCGGGATATCAGCGCCGCCAAGAAGGCCGAAGAAGAATTACGACGGTATCACGACCATTTGGAAGAACTGGTTGCCGGGCGGACCGCCGAACTGGCGGAGACCAACGTTCGGCTGGCCCGGGAAGTCGAGGACCGCAAACGGGCCGAAGAAACCTTGCGTAAGCGCGAGGTGGACCTCGAGGCCCAATCGCATCATCTGGGTGAGGTCAATACCGCCTTGAAGGTTTTGTTGAAACAGCGCGAGGACGACAAAAAGGAGTTGGCCGACAAGGTGCTGGCCAACGTGAAAGAACTGATCGGACCCTACCTGGAGCGGCTGCAGAAAAGCCGCTTGAGCACCGAGCAACTGACGCTCATCAACATCCTTGAATCGAATCTGAATAATATTATTTCGCCGTTCATCAGCCAGTTTTCGACTGGGAATCTCAACCTCACCCCAACCGAAATCCGGGTGGCCAACCTGGTCAAAGAAGGCAAGACCAACAAGGAAATTGCCGCTGTACTTTGTCTTTCCAAAAACACCATTCTGTTTCACCGATACAATATCCGACGCAAATTGGGGATCAAAAACAAAAAGATCAACTTGCAGGCCCACCTGCTGTCCTTCACAAAGTAGTGGTTTATACCCGCTAATTTACCGCTATATTATAAACTTGACAATCGATTCCAAAACGTTAGTATGCATCGACATAAATGAGTGCCCACCTATAAGGTTAAATTTTCTTGACTTGTTAAAAGATACATTATAGCTACAGGCAAAATTATATTGTCTTTTAAGAATTGAATAACATTTAGATAGTATTAATTCTTCAAGATTTATTTGGTCTTTAAACCAACGATCCGATGGCATTGCACTAATTTATTTATAAAGTTCCTCATGACATGAATCATTTTGAGGAAGGGAGATTGAAAGATTGGTCGCCGTCAGCAAGATCAAAGAAGGGGATGTGCTGCTGGAGCTGGACGACATCCACATGTATTTCGGAAAAGTGGGTGCCCTGTCCGGTGTCAGCCTCAAAATAAGAAAAGGTGAGATTCATTCGGTCATCGGACCGAACGGCGCCGGAAAAACAGTCATGATGAACTGTGTCAACGGCCTGTATCATCCCCAGAAAGGGGACATTCGGTACCAAGGCAAGCGGATAAACCACGTCAGCCCGCATGACCGTGCCAAACTCGGCATGGCCCGCACGTTTCAGAAAGTGGAAGTATTCGGCGGCTTGACCGTGTTGGACAATATCCGCCTCGGGCGACATATCCATTATAAATCGGGCATTTTGAGCGGTTCGATATACTTCGGCAAGACCAAGAAAGAAGAAATCGAGCATCGGACCTTCATCGAAGATGAAATCATTGACCTGCTGGAAATTGAACACATCCGCAACAAACCGGTCGGGATGCTCCCCTACGGCATGCAGAAACGGGTAGAACTGGGACGCGCCCTGGCCCTCGAGCCGGAGCTGCTCATCCTCGACGAACCCCTGGCCGGCCTGAACCTCGATGAAGTGGAGGACATGGCCCGCTTCATCCTGGACGTGAACGAGGAAAAACGCTGGCAGGTCACCTGCCTGCTGGTGGAGCATGACATGGGTGTCGTCATGGATCTCTCGGATCGTGTATTCGTGCTCAACTTCGGCAACATGATAATGGACGGTACCCCGCAGGAAGTTCAGGGCAATCCGGAGGTGATCAAGGCCTACCTGGGTGAAGAAGACCTCTATGCGACCAGAGCGTAACCGCATCAAAAGGTGAGAATTGACGGATATGGAGATTACGAAGGAACTGACCATTCCCAAACTGTTTTTTCAGCAGGCCCAGGCTTTCGGTGATGACCGGATCGCCATGCGCGAAAAAGAATTCGGAATCTGGTGCCCGATCACCTGGAAACAATATTTCGAAGAAGTGAAATACATTACACTCGGCCTTGTCAGTCTCGGTCTCGAGGAGGGGGACAAGGTGGCGATGATCGGCGACAATCGACCCGAGGGACTGTGGGCCGAGATGGCGGCCCTGTGCGCCAGAGGCGTCGGTGTCTGGCTGTTCCAGGAAAGCCTGATCGATGAGGTCAGATACATTATCGATCACTCCGACACTAAATTTCTGTTTGGTGAGGGGCAGGAGGAAGTCGATAAGGCCCTGTCGATATTTCACGAATGCCCCAAACTGAAAAAAATTATCTGGGACGATCCCAAGGGAATGCGCAACTACGATGAGGACTTTCTGATCAGCCTCAAGGAGGTCCAGCAGCTCGGTCGGGAACTGGATCTGAAGCAGCCGCAGCTTTTTGAAGATCTGATTGCCAAAGGACACGGAGAAGAGGTGGCCCTGCTGTTCTACACATCCGGCACCACCTCGCTGCCCAAGGGGGCCCTGCTGTCCCACAACAACATGCTGACCATGGGCCGGAGCCTGATGACCGTCGACCCCTGTCTTGCAACCGACGATTACGTCTCCTATCTGCCGTTTGCCTGGATCGGGGAACAAATGATGTCGATATCGTGCGGGCTGCAGATTGGATATACCATCAATTTCCCGGAGGGAACGGAAACCGCCCAGGAAAACATCCGTGAGATCGGCCCGCATGTCATGTTCGCTCCGCCGCGGATGTACGAGCAGATGACCCGGTCGGTCCAGGTTAAATACTTGGACGCCACCTGGTTGAAACGTAAATTTTACGAATTCGCCAGTGCAGTCGGCTACCGGGTGGCGGACTTGAAATTTTCGAAGACACCGGTTCCCTGGTATTGGAGCCTTCTGAGCGGACTGGCCGACATCACCGTCCACAAAAAACTGAAAGATCATCTCGGTCTTTCCCGTGTTCGAAACGCGTATACCGGCGGTGCGGCCATGGGGCCGGATCATTTCCGGTTTTTTCACGCCATGGGTGTGAACCTGAAGCAGATCTACGGCCAAACTGAGGTTGCCGGCATTTCGGTCG
>JBATHN010000484.1:0-3238 GCA_049666885.1 Desulfobacterales bacterium | reverse complement strand
TGAAGGCTCACCGTGAGCGGGTTACACCCGTCCGGTTGCAGCAACGCCGGATGCTGCATTCGCTGCAAAAGGGCGAGATCGGTTTGCAAATATTCTGGCCGAGGGCCACCAGAAGATCATTGATGGTCAGCCAATACCGCCGGGGAAGTTTCTGCCGCAGAGCCATTTCCGTCTGTTCCGGCGTTTTCGTTTGAACGTATCCCCAACGGTTGGTGATCCGGTGAACATGAGTGTCAACGCAGATGCCCGGTTTGCCGAAACCGAGGGTGACAACCAGATTTGCGGTCTTGCGGCCCACACCGGGTAGTTTCATCAACTCGTCCAGGTCGTCGGGTACTCTGCCGTCGTAAAGGGACAGGAGAATTCGACAAATCTCTTTGATATTTTTGGACTTGGTTTTATAGAATCCCACTGGGTAAATATTCTTTTCGATGGTTGCGACAGGCAGGCCGACCATCGTCTGCGGCTCTCGTGCCAGCTGAAACAACCGCTCGCTGGCGGCATAGGTCGTCTTGTCCTGCGTTCTCAAGGACAGCAGGCACGATATGAGAACGGTGAAAGGCGTTGCCGCGTAATGGCCGACTGCCGGCAGGCGCCACTTTTGAACCGCCTCTTTCAGGATTCGAATAACGACATGAATCTCTCGATCGCGCATATTTCTGAATCCATCGATCAGGACCCCCAACCTCGAGGCCCTTAAATTTTCAAGCCGGTTTGTTTTGCATCAGTAATTCTCGCAGAAAATAAAAATCCTCCAGATTGTCGCCGGGTAAAAGTTTACCGAGAACAGCAGATTTCGTAAGGGTAATGTTCTGCAAACCGAGAAAAGGGGGAGCACATCTTACACGCGGCCTTACGTACTGGACCTGGGAACAAAGATCAAGGTAATAAAATAAAGATTGATTTGAGGGCATCATGACGGTATAGATGTCAAAACTGGTATGCAAGCTGGAGCATGTCCGCCATGAAAGGAAAGCTTCGGCTTGGTGTGTTGCACGCGAGTGATGCCGTCCAGATTTAGCTGGGCGGTTTTTTTTTGATATGACATGGCCGGAAGTGAACGGTTAAAGGTGTTCGCTTCCGGCTGTTTCGTGAAGGGAAAAAGTAATGAATTTCGAGAACATGGGGCTTACGACGGATTTGGTTCGGGCTGTGGACAAACTGGGATTTCACACGGCGATGCCGATACAGGAAAAGGCGATCCCCCTGCTTCTCGCAGGTGAAAAAGATTTTGTGGGGCTGGCACAGACAGGCACTGGAAAAACCGGTGCTTTCGGCCTGCCGTTGATCCATCGGATCGATCCCGCCCTCAAAAAACCGCAGGGAATCGTGATGTGCCCGACCCGGGAGTTGTGCCTGCAGATCACAGCCGACTTGAGGGCGTTTGCGTTTTACAAGCAACAGGTTGGAATTGTAGCCGTTTACGGTGGTGCCAGCATCTCCGAGCAGGTCAGGCAACTCCGCAAAGGAGCACACATCATCGTGGCCACCCCCGGCCGACTGCTGGATCTGATCAATCGAAAAGTCGTCAGCCTGTCCCATATAGGCTACGCGATTCTGGACGAGGCCGATGAAATGTTGAACATGGGTTTTAAGGAAGATATCGATCGCATATTGGCCAAAATGTCGAACCACAGGCGGATCTGGTTGTTTTCCGCAACAATGCCGACCGGAGTTGCCGCTATCGCCAAACATTACCTGAAAGATCCGGTTCGAATAACTGTCGGCGGCCGGAACGGCAGCCCTGAAAACATCGTTCACACCTGCTGTGTTATGCGTGAAAAAGACCGTTATCAGGGCTTGAAAAGAATCATCGATTTTATACCCGAAATCCGCGGACTGGTATTTTGCCGGACGCGCAGAGAGACCCGCAGCGTGACCGAGGCGCTCGTGCGGGACGGCTATCAGGCCGATGCCCTCCACGGTGATTTGTCCCAGGTACAGAGGGATTGCGTCATGCAAAAGTTCAGGCAGGCACGCCTGCGGATATTGGTGGCAACCGACGTGGCCGCAAGGGGGCTCGATGTGGAAGGCATTACCCACGTGATCCATTACACTCTGCCTGTTGAAGCCCGGATCTATATCCATCGCAGTGGCCGGACCGCCCGGGCCGGAAAATCCGGCAAATCCATCGTCTTGATCAACACGGGTGAAAAGGGCCGGATTCGGGAGTTGGAAAAAAAATGTCACGTCCGGTTCGGGTATGGTAAATTACCTGACGGCCACTCGATTTGCGAGAAACAGCTGGCGGTCCTGGTGGATAAAATCGTTCAGGCCAAGGTCGATCAGAACGAAATCGGCGACTTTATGCCGGCCATCCGCGAAGCGCTGGACGGTTTCGACCGTGAAGAGTTGATTAGACGTCTGGTTTCGGCAGAGTTCAATCGCACGCTAAGGAACTACCGCAATGCCGATGACATCAATGTTAAAGTTGCCTCGGCGATTGCACCCGCCGCTTTGCCGGCGAAAAAATCAATTCGCCGGATGGCGAAAAAGACCCAACGGTTTCTGATCAACGTCGGCCGGCTGGATAAGATCAATGCCGGGGCGATTGTTCGCCTGATCTGTGAAAAATCCGGCATCCGGTCGAATATGATTGGAGCCATCGATCTGGACCGGGATTTTTCCTATTTTGAAGTCGAAGAGACCGCGGCCCGGCACGTCTGGAATTCCGTCAATAATGCGACCCTCGACGGCAGAACCGTCCAGGTTCGTCAAGTGACCTGCAAGAAAAAGCGCTACAAGGGACAACGGCGACTGTCATGAGCGTTGCCCCGATAACAACTGCCCGAG
The DNA here is from genome assembly GCA_049666885.1 of Desulfobacterales bacterium. Taxonomy (GTDB): domain Bacteria; phylum Desulfobacterota; class Desulfobacteria; order Desulfobacterales; family SG8-13; genus JARFQH01. Next base: position 445 of record JBATHN010000484.1, on the reverse strand, counting down.
CGATCTCGTCGAGTCTGCGGGGATTTAATACGAAAATAAAACTTGGCTATGTAAGATTTGCGTACGTTTGTTTCCAACAACCCGTGGTGCCGTGCACCGCCGGTTGCGGCTTCGGTTTCATACGGAGCAGAACTCGGCGTCAAGCCGATCTAACCCCTTCGCAGGCCCGGTTTTGAAAAAAGGGCACCACCAGTTGAAAGCCACGGAAGCGTTGATCGTGTGTGTTCACAGGCGATGGGGCAAGATCCGCTAACCGCCTCAAACAGCTGCGCCTGCTTCAACCGAAGCCGCAGCCGGCTCTCATCGGGGGCATGACAGGACGCTGAAACGGAAGACCCCATCATTCTCATTCACTGTGGCGGCCCTGTGCCGTGAGGGTTTAGTGCGAAAATAAGGTGGGCGCTTCCGCCCGGATAACCGATTTCGAGTCGCGGCTGAAACTCGC
>JBATHN010000483.1:0-2110 GCA_049666885.1 Desulfobacterales bacterium | reverse complement strand
AACTAAAGAAGGTTCACATCCTTCCGGTAGACGTCGGCTTGTTTCAGTACCTGCTTCTTTTCCTTTTCCTGCATGCGGTCCCATGTCCGATACATCATTGCCACCCGTGGATTTTTCTGGAGTCGTGCGCGATGCCGGTCGAAAAATGCCCAGTAAAAACTGTTGAAGGGGCAGGCCCTGTCTCCATGGCGTTTTTTACAGTCGTATTCGCAAGCTTCACAATAATTGCTCATGTTGTGGATGTATTTTGCCGACGAAATATAGGGCTTGGTGGCGACAAGACCGCCATCGGCAAACTGGCTCATTGCCCGGGTGTTTGGAAGCTCCACCCACTGAACGGCATCGATGTACACGCCCAGATACCACTGGTCGACCGCATCCGGGTCGACCCCCGCCAGCAAAGCGAAATTTCCGGTTACCATCAAACGCTGGATGTGATGGGCATAGGCGTGCTTGAGTGATTGACCGACAGCCGCCTGCAGGCATGTCATGCGGGTCTCTCCGGTCCAGTAAAAGTCGGGCAGCTCCGCCGTGTGCTTGAAATAATTCATCGTGTCCAGACCCGGCATCTGCGCCCAGTACACCCCGCGCATGAATTCGCGCCAGCCGAGAACCTGGCGGACAAATCCTTCGATCTGCTGAATCTTTATTTTGGATTTACCATCCTCCCAGGCTCGAATTGCCGCCTCGATGACCTCGAGCGGGTGCAGCATTTTCGAATTAAGGGCAAACGACAGCCGCGAGTGAAACAAATGCCAGTTCTCGACGGTCATGGCATCCTCGTAAGTGCCGAAGGCCGGGAGACCATCATTGACAAAAGCCTCGAGCAGGTCGAGTGACTGGGCGCGGGTAATGGGCCAGATGAGGCTTTCGGGCTCAACCTGGCCAAATGTTTTGACCCCTGACCGCCGGATTGTTCGGCATATATCGGCGACATCATTTTTGAACAACAGGGGCTCAGGGATCGGCAAGCGGTTGTCATATGCCTGCCGGTTTTTCTGGTCGTAGTTCCACCGCCCCCCTGCGGGTTTGTCCTTATCCATCATGATATCGTGACGCTTTCGCATGCGGCGGTAGAACGATTCCATCAGGTAGCGTTTTTTACCGTCAAAAAAATCCTGCAATTCATGCCGTTCGGTCAGGAAATGTTCCGTGTCGACCGCCTGGACAGGCACCGGAAGTGCTTCGGTCAGTTTCTGCAACTGGACGTCCAGCCGGTACTCGTCGGGAAGGAGATATTCGAACCGTGTAAAATTCTTCTTCTCAATGAGATCAACCACATTTTTTTCGATGGTTTGACGATTTTTCCGATCGTCAAGCTTCAAATAAACGACCCGATGCCCGCGCCGGCTGAGCCTTTGCTCAAAAGAACGCATGGCCGCAAAAAAGGCGGCCACCTTTTGAATGTGGTGTTTGACATAGTCTGTTTCCTGACGGATTTCCATCAGGACGTAGGTGACATCCCGATCGACTTTCTTGAACCAGGAGTGATTTTCACCCAGTTGATCGCCAAGCACCAGGCGGAGAATTTTTTGACGCGGCATGTCGCTTACACTTCAGTTCAGTTAACTGCAAATTTTGAGAAATATTTCCACGATTCGCTGCGATCGCTCTGAAGGTGTATCTAAAAATGATCGGTTCCCGATTGTCCCAGGTTCAAAGGTTCTATGGTTCAAAGGTTTGGGGGTCAAGGTTCAGCGTTAAAGGAAGGACACCAATCCTACAACCCTCGTATGAAGCTACGCCAAAATAGCACGGTTTCTCTCTCGATCAAACTGGGCGCCCCGCCGGCCAGCGGCTGGGATGAACGGGGAACGGTGAACCCTTGAACCCATTCTGGGTTTTGGTATTTGGCATTATCTGGGCGGTAAATCGCTCAACCCAGATATATGTTTCTTTCGAGACGATACCCTCTCATCGATCTTTATCTACAGGTGTTATCTCCGGGCGGCATCGCCGGAAGACTTTCCCGCAAGAGTGGGTGGCAGCGCGCAAGAAGCGGTCAGCCGGGGAGTAAATCGCCCGGGGCCGCTGGCAATCGGTTTTTTAATAGATCGGGCAATCGATTTGAGCATGCCGTAAAAAACCCATTCATGAAACGGATACAGAA
>JBATHN010000482.1:0-2719 GCA_049666885.1 Desulfobacterales bacterium | reverse complement strand
CTGGTGGCCGAACGTATCCGTAATGTGGTTCAGTCGGAGGTGTTTATACCGGAAACAGATCAGAAAATCTCGATTACCATCAGCATCGGGGCCACCCAGTACGCCGAAAACGAGGAATTGTCCACGTTCATTCAGCGGGCTGACAAGGCGATGTATCTCTCCAAGCAAAAGGGCCGCAATCAGGTAACCGCCTTCGAGGCGGACGATGAAACGGTTTTGAAAGCTTGAGACGGCCAAGGGCTGAAAGCTGACGGTCAGCGGTTACAACCGGTCTTGAGTCTGCAAAAAGCCGACGGCCCGTCCCCTTTACCGAATTTGAACCTTTAGATACAGATCTCCGCGCCCGCCACCCTCAAATTGACGGCCCATTCCTTTAAGGCGCAGCGAACTTCCCTCCGTCACCCCTGCCGGCACGGTCACCTTGAGCATCCGCGTGTAAAATCCCCAGGGTATGTTGACCACTTTTCGGGTACCGGACAAGGCTTCGCGCGGTGAAATTTCTATGGTGCCGCGCAGGTCTGGGCTGTCGCCGCTGCCATGGGGGTGAATGACCTGCAGGCGACGTGTCGTCTTCTTTTCGGTGATGGGGCCGAGTTTTTCGGCGATTCCGGTGGATGGCAGGAGTTGAAACAGCTTCAGGAAAAGGATGCCGAAAACAAAGCCACCGATGTGAGCCCACCAGGCGATTCCGCCGCCGCCGAGACTGCCGGCCGCGCTGAGAAACTGAAGGATGAACCAGAGGCCGAGGAAAAAGGCGGCCGGAATCTCGACAAACCATGGGATGAAAATGATCGGAATCAGGGTCAGGATCTTTGAGGTCGGATACAGGATGAAGTAAGCGCCCATGACGCCGGCGATGGCGCCGCTGGCACCGATTGTCGGGATATTCGAGTGCCAGTTGAGAATCATATGCGAGATTCCCGAAGCCAAACCGCACATCAGATAGAAGGCCAGGTAACGCGGGTGCCCGAGCCGGTCTTCGACGTTGTCTCCAAAAATGTAGAGGGACCACATGTTGCCGAGGATGTGCCAGAAACTACCGTGCAGGAACATGAAGGAGAGGAGCGAGAAGAGCTGCTGCACCGGTGAGAAGTAGGCCGCGATTCGGGGATCCGAAAAGCGGGCCGGTACCAGGCCGTAGGCAAAGACGAAGCGGTCCAACGCCGGCCCTTGGGCCATCTGCACCAGGAACACCACCACATTGATGCCGATAAGCGTGAGGTTGACGACCGGACGGTGCCGGGTGGGGATGGTGTCGCGAATCGGTATCATCTGTTATCAGGCTTTAGTGTCGTCAGGTGTCGGTTCCCGAAATGCGCATGCTCAGGTCGACACAACGCGCCGAATGGGTGAGGGCGCCCACCGAAATGATGTCGACGCCGGTTAGGGCCAGCCGGGCGAGCCGCGCGTCGGTGACATTGCCGGAAACCTCGATCACGGCTTTCCCATCGATCAGGGCCACTGCTTTGTGGATCTGATCGATCTCCATGTTGTCGAGCATGATGACCTCGACACCGGCCGCAAGGGCTTCACGGACTTGCTCGAGGGTGGCGACCTCGATCTCGATTTTCATCAGATGGGATATCCGGCCGCGGATCCGCGCGACGGCCGCCGCCACGCCGCCGCAAGCCGCGATGTGGTTGTCCTTGATCAGGACCCCGTCATACAGGCCCATGCGGTGGTTACCTGCCCCGCCGACGCGAACGGCATATTTTTCGAGCACCCGCCATCCGGGTGTGGTCTTGCGGGTGTCGACCAGGCGAGCGCCGCCGCCGGGGATTTTGGCAGTGTAGGCGCGCACCAGGGTGGCGACACCGGAGAGGCGCTGCAGGAAATTGAGCGCCACCCGCTCCCCCTTCAGCAGGGCTTGCAGCTTTCCCGACACCGTCAAAACCGCGCCGCCGGCGTCAACGGTGTCACCGTCCGTGTGGTGGGGCTGCCAGGCAATGTCGGGATCGAAACGCTCGAAAACCTTTCGGGCAACATAGAGTCCGGCTAACACCAGCGCCTCTTTGGCAACGATTTGGCCGCTGCCCCCCGATTCGGGTGAAATAAGATTCTCGGTCGTCACATCCCCGGTACCTATGTCTTCTTCCAGGGCCAGGTCGATTAGTTTGTCGATGGTATTCATTCGGTACGCACTCACTTTGTCGGTTCGGTTGACCCGGCCACTGCTTTTTTGTGTCCGTTTAGAAATGGTAGATTTCGGCACTGGCCAAGGCCGCAGCGATTTTGCAACCGTCCCGCAATGCTTGCGGGACCCGGGCCGAAAGATGCCGTTTCTGGACGGACACTAACTCGCCAGTTCCCTCACTTTATTAAGCGTCGATTCGAGTTTCTGGAGGGTCAGGTGCAAGAGCTCCTGTTTTTCCCTCGCACCGGCCACGACGTCAGCCGGGGCTTTTTTCAGGAAGTCCTCGTTGTTCAGCTTTTTGGCGACCGGCAGCAGGTCGGCATTGACCTTGTTGATTCTTTTCTGCAGCCGCTCGGCCTCTTTTTCAAAATCGATGATGCCTTCCAGCGGAACGAACAGGGTGCCGCCCTCGATGATCGTCGTTGCGGCAGAGGCCGGTTTTTTCCCCGGCTCCACGATGTTCAGGGCCTTGACCCTGGCCAGATTGAGCATGATGTCCCGATGGTCTGCGACCGTGGCGCGCACCGTTTGGTCTTCGGACTGCAGTTCGACCGTCAGCTCCAGGCCGGGCGGCAGATCCATCTC
>JBATHN010000481.1:0-18822 GCA_049666885.1 Desulfobacterales bacterium | reverse complement strand
CAGAATAAATGCAATGCGAATCCGTCTGGAGTCCATTCAAGCGCCCTTCGGTCTGATAGCCGGTATCGGTTCGATACCGCCGGCCCTTTTAATCCGGATCAACATAGCACAAAGCGTCTGTTTTACAAAAAGGTGGGGTGTTTTCGAGGAAATACCGCGGCGCCATCCGGACGGTCGCCGCCGCGAGGGTCTGGTGACGAAAAGATGAACCGGCGGCGAACCGCCGGTTTTAACTGTCGATAATTTTTAGTGAAAACCCGTCGTGGTAGAGTCGGCAATACCGCTTACTTGACGGCTTCCTTCAGGGCTTTGCCCGGTACAAACTTGGGAACTTTGGTGGCCTTTATTTTGATTTCTGCTCCGGTCTGCGGATTTCTGCCCGTGCGGGCTTTGCGCTTGGCCACCTTGAAGGTCCCGAAGCCGACGAGAGTAACATCATCGCCTTTTTTGAGCGCCTTGGTGACGGCCGCGAGCAGCCCGTCGACAGCTGCTTGGGCATCTTTTTTGGATGTGAGCACCTGCGACACTTCGTTGATTAGATCTCCTTTGTTCATCCGATCATCTCCTTTCTTTCCTCATTTATAGGTTAAGGCTTACGTACGATAGGCGATCTGCGCCCTATAGGCTTTTTTTGCATTGCGGACAGTATTTTCGGGGGACCCCCCGGCCGGTCCACAGAAAATTCATGGCATGTTTGTCCCCGCATTTGGGACAGATGCACTCGATAATGATTTTTTCGAAATCCGGTATCTCTCCAGACACCGCATCATCGCCACCGTCGGCATACGCTGCTGTCGGATACATCTCACTGCCCGGTATCTTTTTGGCAACAACGCGCACTCTAACCTACCTGTAATTGGATTCAACCTGCCATGAGGGCCCGCTCGACAACATCAGCATTCGCGGCGACCACGATGGTCTGCACGATAGAGGAGATCCAGAGTATCGTCGTCTTCATCCGGGAATTCTTCATCAGCGAGGGCAAGCGCCTCCTCTTCAATGATGAAATTTCGGATGATGATAGCACTGTTTTTTAAAAGATACAATCGGCCGGTTCTATACATGGAGAATTCTCCGGATGTGGTCAGGCTTTCCTTTTGTGCATGACGGCTAACGGCCGAAAATGCGTGCTCGGCAAAATGACCCCCCGGCGAACCTTAGAGTCGGATTTATGTGACAAGTGGAACCCGTGGTTCTCATTTTATGTTACCGTTCACAGGGTTGCAAAGTCCGATGCGCTTCAAACCATCTAGTTGTAAGCGTTTACAGGGTGCCGCAGATGCAAGGCGTCGGGCGCGCAGACGTACTTTTGTACTTCAAGTGCCCGACAACAAAGCAGATGCGGTGCCCTGTGAACGCTTACCATTTTATTTCTTACTGCGGCATGATCCTGAAAGAGTTCTCAAATTGTGTCTCTGCAGCCGCTGCTTAAATCCCTTCATGTGGATGGTTTCTTGTGACGTCATGTGGAGCAGATTGGCAGTGGGATAAATCGGCACGAACTGTGCCAACTCGTCACCTCATTTAAACAACCTTAAAACCCGGCCGCACGTTCGGTGTCCTCCATTTTACTCTTGCAGACAATGCAATGGCGTGCGACCGGCCTCGCTTTGAGTCTTTTGACGCCGATATCTTCGCCACACATCTGACAAATACCGTAAGTCCCGTTTTCGATGTCCTTGAGGGATTGGCGAATTTTCTTTATCAGGCGGCTTTCCCGGTCCCTAATTCGCAGGGTGTAATCACGCTCGGATTCGAGCGCGGCGCGGTCCAGCAGGTCGGGCGCATTGCTGTCTTTCTCCAACAAGTCAGAAACCGTATGATCGGCCTGGTTCTGAAGATAATCGAGCTGACCTTCAAGCAGTTCTTTGAGATACGAAAGGTCTTCCTTCTTCATTACGACCTCCTCTGCGCTATTTGATCCCGTTCTCGACTTCCTTCCGGTGGTTGCACGCTTGGTTGGCGATTCTCGATGAATCCAAGGCGCAAAAATAGCAGCAAAACGCCATGTGTCAAGTGGGTTGGGCGAAAAAAGTATCACAAAGTAACCCTTTTGAACAGTGAATTCAATTTATGAATAATCAATACTGTGGATTCAGAAAGCGAAGAAATTTCGACCCGAATTGAATGTGTCGACTTTTCTTGTTCTCTGTCGACACCTTTTGAGCATATGCACTATTTCTGCCGGTTCGTCAGCTACAGGCATTCAAGAGACGAATTTCTCTGACGTTGAGGGTTTTTTTACCGGAAACCAGATGGATGTCGCCACCGAGTTCGACTTCCTCCCGCAGCAACTGTTTGAATCGACCGACCTCACGTGGACCGTCGATCAGGTAGAAGTCCTCGTCGAAGGTTTCAATCCCAAATCCGGCAACATTGCCGTTCTCGTCCCAATTCACCGGTACAATAATGCCCCGTATATAAACCATGACGCCATCTGCCTGCACTAAGTCCATCGATTCATAAATTCGACGACGAATTTATATGGACTTCGACCGAGCTCAGTCGAGGTCCTCATAACTAGTGCCCATCCGCGATCTTTTTAGGCACTGTTGAGTGTCCATCCATAAATGGCCCTTTTCAGAAATTCCCCGCCTGCTTCGGGACAGATCGGCGTCAATCACGCCTCGGGCGTGAGAGGTCTGGAATCGCTTGTGCGGCGAACACGAGTAAGCCTCCGCGCAATGCCGCTGACCTGTCACGTCTTTAGCGTGATTTCCTTGAACTTGCAGAAAATTGCACATTTCTGGACCGGAAACTAATATGTGCTTTGAAGAAAACCGTGGATGAGTACTAAATAAGTGCTGAATAAGCATTTGATCAATTTTTTTTCTTCAAAACACGGTATCGTATTTGCGAATCGAAGAGAATGACTCGAATTACAGCAAAATACATACCAGTGTTATAAATATCTAAAAATAATATTATTTTTAAAACTGCTCTGTCTTTAAAAGAACTTATAAATCCGATGAAACCGCCACGTCACCTGAGTCGCTCTCATCACCGCGCCGCACCAAGTCTGTTTCATATTGGAATTATGAACAAAAACGGAAATATGAACCGCCGGTTCTCTAAAAATGGGTCCCAGAACTTGGAGTTCCGCTCGCACGAATCTCTCGACGAACTGAGATGGGATCGGCCGGCTGAGAATCTTCTTGACGATTTGCAGTAGAAATCTCAGCTATAGGCTTTAAAACAAAGGTTTTGGACTGCATTATCGGTCGCCGGCGTATTACAATACAGCAACTCACCCTGGCCTTGCCAAAACCTTTATCCTAAAGCCTATAACAGCAAAAGGGGAAGGGCGGGCCAATTTAACTGCTTAAAGGTCTCCTCAGAACATCGATGATGGCTTTTTCTCGTGTAATTTGATATCCACGGCCAGAGCGCCGGGAATTGGTATTTCAAAGAAAAAACGGTGCCGGGTGGAAGTTCTGAGTTTGGTATCATTCGCCAATTGGTTTCAATGAAAAACATGTTCAAAGACGTTTTGACCAATCTATTCCTGATCTGCCTGGGGAGCGTGATCTGTGCCGCTGCGATCAAAGGCATCCTCATTCCCAATCAGTTTATCAGCGGCGGCATAACCGGTCTGGCCCTGATCGTCTACTACACTTTCCCGGTTCTTCCGGTCGGGATCATCTATTTTCTAATGAACATTCCTCTTTATGTTCTGGGATGGCTCTCGATCGGTCAACGGTTTTTCTGGTACAGCCTGGTGGGCCTGATCGTTTTTTCACTGGCGGTGATGTTGCCCATACCGGTCTTCCACATTCACGACAAAATCCTGGCCGCCTTGTTGGCCGGCATCATCACGGGAGGCGGTTCGGGTATTATCCTGCGCTCTAAAGGCTCTGCCGGCGGACTGGACATCCTGTCGATCATGTTGCTCAAACGTTATTCAATCCGCCTCGGCACCACCATCCTGGCTTTCAACGCCTGTCTTTTAATTTACGCGGCTTTCCGCTTCTCGTTGGAATCGGCGCTCTATGTCCTGGTCTACATGTTCGTCACTTCACAGGTTCTCAACGTGGTGGTCACCGGATTGAGCCAGCGCAAGGCCGTCATGATCATCTCCACGCGCTGGGCCGATATCAACCGTCAGATTATCGACAAGATTCAGCGCGGGGTCACGATTGTCAGGGGGCAAGGAGGCTTTACGGGCCAAGAAACCCATATCCTCTATTCGGTGGTCACATTTCAGGAACTCTCTCGGCTCAAGGAAATCGTTCGGCAGGTCGACCCCCGGGCCTTTGTTGTGGTGACCGAGACGATGGAGGTCATGGGCTACGGGATCGGCAACCAGCCGCACTGGTAGGGAACCAGCCCGCGTCGACGGCTGACGGATCTATTTGAATCTCCTTGATTGAAACCGGCTTTCATGTGGTATAAAGTGGCGGCAGCGGTAAGGTCCTCGACATTCAACCACATTACCCAATACCGATGGTCTCACCTATGAAAACACCAGTATTTTTTCGAACTGCCGCAGTATTCATTGTCTTCCTGCTGCCGGCTATAACCGCCGGGCAGCCGTCGGGCTCCGGTCAATTGGCGGCGTCTCAATCCGCGGGACTGGTGCTCGGAGAAAGCACCGTCTGTGAAAACGTTCAAAACGGCATTCCTGAGCAGGCCGCAGTTGCATTTTCCGTCAGTTTGAAACGGGTCTACTGCTTCACCGGCTTTAAAACTGTCCCGGAAAAATCGTTTGCCTACCACAACTGGTATCTCAGGGACAACCTGAAGGCGAGCGTCAAACTGACAGTGAGACCGCCAAGATGGTCAACTTACAGCTCCATTCAACTGGGCGATTCGGATAAGGGTCCCTGGCGGATCGAGATAACTGACGAGGAAGGCAATATCCTAAAATCGCTGCGTTTCAGTGTCATCGATTAGATTCCTATGACAACTCTGACCCATTTTTTCGCCAACATCCGCTGGCAGGATGTACTCGACATCGTGCTGAACAGCTATGTCTTTTTTCGATTTTACATCCTGTTCAGAGGCACGAACGTACTGCGCGTGCTTTTCGGCCTGGCGTGTATCTGGTTTGCCCAGAGGCTGGCGGTATCCCTCGGTCTGATCGTGTCGAGCTGGATTTCCCAGGAAATTACCGCCGCGGCCGCCCTGATCGTGGTGGTCATTTTCAGGAATGAAATCCGCGGCGTCCTTCAAACAAAGAACATCCGGGGTATCTTGTGGGACCTCCCGAAGCGGAGTACCACGACACCGATTGAAGCTGTTGCCGAAAGTGCCTTCAAGATGGCCCGCAAGCACATCGGCGCGCTGATCGTCGTCCCCGGCAGGGAAGACCTGGAAGAAATCGTTCAACACGGCCTCAAATGGCAGGGAAAGATTTCGGGCGAAATGATTATTAGCATCTTTTGGCCAGACAACCCGGTACACGACGGCGCAGCCGTCATGCGGGGTGATCGGATCTGGGAAGTGGGATGCATCCTGCCCCTCTCGGTGCGCAAAGACCTCCCGTCAAATTACGGCACGCGCCACCGCGCCGCGCTGGGTCTGGCCGAAACTTCGGATGCACTGGTGATCGTCGTATCGGAGGAAAGCGGCGCGGTCGCTATTGCCAAGGGCAGCCGGATCACCCGCATTCAGGACCCGGTGACCCTCGAAAAACACTTGAAGGAACACGCCGGTCAGCGCCTCAGGTCCCGATCCGATTTGATGAACGAAAAAATTGAACTCGGCCTGGCGGTTTTTCTATCGGCCGCTTTTACATTAGGGATCTGGTTCAGCATTACGCGGGGGTTCGACACCCTGGCGAGTTTTGAAGTGCCGGTTGAATACAGAAACCGCGATCCCGCCCAGCAGATCGTGAATACTTCCGCAAATACCGTCAAACTGCAGCTCAGCGGGTCGCGCTCCCTGCTCGACGCCGTCAACCCCAATCAGTTGCGGGTGCGGGTCGATCTGAGCAAGGCCGCCACCGGGAGCAATTCATACACCATCACCCGCGAAGACATCACGCTGCCCCCCGGGGTTATTTTAAAGGATGTTCAACCGCCGCTGGTGGACGTAGATCTCGACATAACAGCGCAAAAAGAGCTTCCCGTGCAAGCGGACTTCGTCGGGAAGCTGCCAGGCGACCGGATATTGGCACAGGTGCGATTGGAACCCTCTACCGTAACGGTCATCGGTGCCAGCGGGTTTCTCGACAAGCTGTCGACAATTTACACGGAAAAGATCCCGGTGACCGGCCTTGAAGGCTCGGGCTCCATCGAAGTCGGTCTGACCATCAACCCGGCAAAACTGAACCTGGCCACCGGCAACAGGGACACGGTCACGGTTTACTATACGGTCCTAAAAAGGACGTCCCGGAAGTAGACCCGTATCCGTAGGAGTCGGCGATGGGTTGAAAGACCGGCACCGGAAACGGTTGTCCGATCGGTTGGTCCCACAGATGCGCCGTGAAACCGTCAAACACCAACTGCTGGCAGGAGCAGCCGTGAACGTCGACCGGCCCGGCCTGCCCGATACCGATGGTTGAATTCGCGAGAGATGAAGATCGCTCTATTGTTGATGACCCTGCTGATCCTGCCGGTAGCCGCGGCAACCGCCGCTGCGGTGCCGGATCAATTCGAGTTGGTCGCCGTCAATTTCACGGGAATTGAAAGCGTCTCGAAATCCGAACTGGCCAAAACGCTGGCCGCCCAAACGCCTCCGATTTGGAAGGTATGGCTGCCGGCGCCCGTACTCAGTGCTCAGGATCTCGAAGAAGACCGACTTCGCATCCAGCAGTTTTATCGTAAAAACGGATACTACCGGACCGAGGTTGCGGTCGCGGCAACGGTTTCGGGCATTGAACCGGACCGAAAGGCCGAGGAGGCAGCCAGCCGGAATTCAGCGTCCGCCGAACCGGCCGAAAGCCCCTCCGAAAAGCTGCCCCGCGTCAAGGTGACTTTCGAAGTCACCGAGGGACCACCGGTCCTGATCGAATCAATCGATATAGCCACCAGCGGTACTATCAAAGGAGTCGACCGGACGGCCCTCCTGGCAGACACTCACCTTGAAATCGGCCAGGTGTTCAAAGTAGCCGAATACGAAGAAGCCAAAAAAAACATCAAACGAACACTCGGCAACCGCGGATACCCTTTTGCGGATATCTCCGGGCGCGCGGTCGTCGATCCAAAGGTCAATAAGGCGATGCTTTCGTTTCGCGCCACCCCGGGGCCACTGTGTGTCTTCGGGCCGACCACGATCAAGCAGGAAGGCGCCGAAGTCTCCGAAACGGTGGTCCGACGGGCATTGACCTACGTGGAAGGCGACCTATACGACGCGGACAAGGTCGAGGCCAGCAGACGCAACCTTTTCAAACTCGACGTTTTCAAAATTGCGGTTATTCAACCCGATGGGCCGCCGGCAGAAGAAGTCGGTCCGGTCCCGATGCGTGTTCAACTCAAATCGAAAGACCGCCGGAGTGTCCGTTTCGGCATCGGTTACGGCACCGAGGATAAATTGCGGCTCCAGGCCGCGTTGACCTATCGCAACCTGGCCGGCCAGGGCGGCCGGCTGACATTGAGTGCCCGCAGTTCCGCCATTCTGAAAAATATTCAACTGGCTTACGATCAACCCTACTTTCTGGACGCCAGGAACAGCCTCAGCGCCAGAGCCGGAAACGAACTGGAGGAACCCCCAGCTTACAAAAACCGCCGGATTTTCACCGATGTGTCCCTAAACCGCAAGTTCGGGCAGGACTGGTTTCTGCGTCTGATTTACGGCCTGTCGCTCAACACCGAGGAGAGTGTCGCCGCCGACAGCCCCTTGGACATCGAAGAGCAGCAATTCTTGGATGAGAACACGCTGATATCCTCAGTCGGTATAGAAATGGCCCGTGACACACGAAAAGACCTGCTGAATCCGAAGACCGGTTCACTACTGGGGGCAAAGATCGCAGTGGCACCCGATTTTCTCGGCTCGGAACTTGCTTATTTCCAACCGGCCATTGACGTCAAAAAGTATGTGCCGGTCACTAAAAATATCGTCCTGGCCGGGCGGGTGCACCTGGAAACCATCCAGGGGATACAAGGCAGTTCCTTCATTCCGGCCTTCAAACGGCTGTATCTGGGCGGCAGTGACACGGTGCGCGGCTACGCCTTCCAGGAACTGCCGCCCCTTGATAGTAAAGGCAATCCGATCGGCGGTCAGAGCGCTTTCAATGCCAGTGTCGAGGCGAGGTTTCCGATCTATAAAGAATTCTCGGGAGTCACTTTCCTGGACACCGGCTTGCTTGACATAGATCCGTTTCGACTGAATCTTTCCGATATGCGGTATACGTGTGGTGTCGGATTGCGTTACGATACCGTGATCGGGCCGATCCGTGCGGACGTCGGCTACAAACTCAACCCGCCGACCGGAAAAGATATTGGCGATTTCACCAATCCAAATGAAATCGTCGGCGACCGCTGGCGCTTTTATTTGAATATCGGGCAAGCATTTTAGGGGGATGCGAGAACTCCGCACCGATCGATGCCGGTTTAGCGGTCCTCGCGGACTATAATGATGAAAAAAACGCACCCCGAAGAACAATCCGCACCTCGCGGGAGTGGTAAGAGCCGGCGCCAACGCCGTTTCTTAAAGCCGCTTTTAAAATCTCTGGCTTATGTTCTGGCCGGCTTCGTCGCCCTGCTCGTCCTCGGAACACTCGTCCTGCAGATACCGGCGGTCCAAAAACGGGTCAAAGCCCTGGCCGTAGAAACACTGGAACAACAGACCGGTCTGCGGCTGGAACTGGGGTCTTTGTCCGGAAATCTGTTTACGGATCTGAGCGTCACCGATCTGCGCATAGACGGTCGCACCGGCCCGCTTCTGACCGCCAAGCGTATTTCGATCGGCTATGCGCTGCCGCTGCTGTTGAAACGCATGCTGGTGATCCGGCACCTGCGTTTCGATCGCCTTCAGGTCTTTCTGGTGCGGGAAGCGAACGGCACGTGGAATGTCGAAGAAGAAGCGCACCGCTTTGCGACTCCTGCGAGTGAAGCGCCATCCGGTGCGCCGCTCGAGGTTCTCGTGCAGCAGCTTGCGATCGACACCGGGAGCCTCACCATCCGTGATGCGACGTCAGTGCCACCCCGGATTCGGCATATCGAGAACATCCGACTCAAGGTCCGGTTGAACATCGATTCAGAGCTGAAGGCCAATCTGCGCCAGTTGGCCTTCAGCAGCGACGATCCTCGAATAGAGGTGACCGGCCTCAAGGGTCGCGTGCGCTATGATCAAACGCGTGAAGATCTCCTCATCGAGGGGCTCAATCTCAAAACCGGGGCTTCGGCGTTGACGCTCGACGGTCATTGGCAATTTCTGCAGCCGGACCCCGACGTCACCTTGACGGCCAGAGTCGAGACCCTTGACCTCTCCGAACTGGGGCGCCTGCTCGAAACCGACGCCCTCGCCCGCGGAGAAATCGCCGGCAGTATCGATCTGCAGGGAACGCTGCGGCAGCTTCGCCACCGGCTGAACCTCACTCTGGATCGGCAACAATCACTGGTGGAAGAAGGCATCCTGGCGATCGAAGGCGACCGCGGTCTGGCACTGGAAGCGAAAGGGTCCCTGCGCCACCTCAATCCGGCAGCCTGGCCCTTTATCGATGCACCGCAGCTGAGCGGGGATGTCGACGCGGAATTTTCCATCAACGGGAGCGACCTCGGTGGGCCGGAAAGGCTGGCGCACCTGGCACTCCGGGTTACCGGCTCCAGCCTGGCCGGTTACCGAATCGAGAACGGTGATGTCGATTTGACGCTGAAAAATGGAGACCTGAAAATCACTACGGCGTCTCTCAGCGGTCCGCCCGGTCGCATACGACTTCAGGGCCGTCTGGGCGGCATCGAAACGAAGTCCCCGTTTGAAAGCGCGTCCATCACCGGCGAGGTGCGCGATTTAGACCCATCGGCTTTTATCGCTGATCCGCTGTGGGCGGGAAAGGTCAACGCCGATTTCACCGCCGAGGTCAAACAGAAAGTTAAGGATGCCGCTGCCGACGATTTTTCCGTCTGGTCGGCCGAAGCCGACCTTAAACTGCAGTCGTCGATTCTCTTCGGAACCCCCGTCAAGCACGCCGATATAAAAGCGAGCTGGGACGGAGCGGTGGTACGGGTGAAGTCGTTCGACCTGGACAGCGATCTGGGGCAGGCAAACCTCGACGGACAAGCGGTTGACGGAATGCGATCCTACCGGATCGGCGGCCACATCGTCGTCCCTGAGCTTCAGCGCCTCAGGCCGCTGCTCGCCAAACTGGTGCCCGAGCTGCCGTCCGATCGTATACCGGACGGCAAACTTCAGATTACCGGCCAGGTGGAAGGCACCCCGCAGAACACTCGCATCAATGCCAGGGTTAATGGCGGCAATCTGGCACTTGAGCCCGTGGCAATCGAATCGCTGGAGCTGAACGGGGCCTGGCAGATCGAGGGCGCAACCGTCAGCGGTCAAACGACCGGGCGGCTCTCCGACATAAATTACCAGGGCTATCGATTTCCCCGGCTGGAACTGACGGCAGACCTGAAACCGGAGCAACTGGCCGTCGATCTGAGACTCTCGCATGCCGCCGGCGAACAACTTGTTTTAAAGGGCGCCGTCAATCAGTGGCAGCAGGAGAAGCGGCGCATCCAAATCAAAACGCTTCAGGTAACCGGTGTCGCCGCCCCGCTCAACCGGCTGGTGACGGAATTCAGAAACGCCGAGCCGATTCGGCTGCGAACCGACCCGGACGGCGTCGACATCGAATCCCTCAAGCTGGTCGCCGGGCCGGTATCCCTGCAGGCCGACGGAAGACTCGCCCTGCAGGGACCCCAGCAATTTCAGCTCTCTCTCAAGGGCCTCACCCTGGAACGCCTCAACACCCTCTGGCAGGATGAACCGACGCTGAAGGGTCAACTTACGGCCGAAGCGAAATTGAGTGGAACGGCCGCTTCACCTGTCATCGACGCGAATGTGACCGTCCAAGGCGCCGAGGGTTACGATGTTTCGCTTTCAAATCTAAATTTCCGGCTGGGTTATCGTGATGAATCCGTGCGTCTGGCGGCAACCGGCTACCGAAAGGAACGCAAACTTTTCGAGTTGAATGGGCGCAGCGGTTTGGTGTTCCGGTTGATGCCTTTCGAATTCTCCCCACAGCCCGGAAGCCTGCAGGCACAGTTGGATGCCGATGACCTGAAGCTGTCCGACCTGCCGCTTCCTGCGCAGCGCGAGGCAAAGCTCGATGGTCGTGTGACCGCGCGGTTGCAGGCCGCTGGAGACCTCCGCCAACCGCAACTGACCGGGTCTCTAACCCTCCGGGACGGTTCCCTGGCACTGCCGCCGCACGGATTGACCTACGAATCCGTACAGGCCGATCTGCGCCTGCTGCCCGGGAAACTGGCCATCGATCAACTGCTGGCCAGCGGTGATCAGGAGGGTACGCTGAATTTAACCGGCCAGATTCTTTTAAAAGGATTGACGCCCACCGAAGTGGACTTGCATCTAACCGGAAAGCGAGCGGCTTTCGCCTGGAAACGGGAATTCACTGCCCGGATCGAGCCGGACCTTTCTCTCTCCGGACCGCTTTCGTCTCCGGTCCTGACCGGCCGGATCCGCATCCCGGAGGGCCGGATCAATCTGGACCGCCTGACAGGCGGTGGACCGGCCGACATCGAGGTCGTCGGGGAACAGTCGATCGAGGGACAGCCGATCGTCATTGCCGAAGGTAAAGAAGACCCGCTGTCATCCCTGGCTGCCGATGTGACGGTGGAGATTCCGCGCAATGTCTGGCTGAAAGGCCAGGATCTCAATGCCGAGATTGCCGGGTCGATCCGTTTGAATAAAAAAAAACAGGGACTTTTCCTTCTGACGGGAACGCTCAACACCGTGAGAGGCGACTACGATTTTCAGAGTCGTCGTTTCAAGATCACCCGGGGGGTAGTGGAATTCCAGGGCCTGCCGGAACCGGACCCCGAACTGGACATTCAGGCTGAAACCCGCATCAATAGCGTTACAATCATTGTTCGCATTACCGGCAGCGTTCGAAAGATCGAGTTGTCCCTTGAGAGCGATCCGGCGATGGAGCAGTCCGACATCGTTTCCTACCTGGTTTTCGGCCGGCCCACCGACGAGCTGCGCTCTCAACAAGCAACCAGCGCACAATCGGCGGCCCTGAGTTTGGCCGGTAATGTAGCGGCAAAGGAACTGAACTCAATCCTGGGAGATACCTTTAAGGTGGATTCCATCAGCATCGCCCCGGGAGATAACGACTCGAGTTTGGGCTCGCTGGCAGTTGGAAAATATGTTGCCCAGAACATTTTCGTAACCTATCGTTATGCATTTTCAAATCAGAATTTCGGTGAAGTCGAAATAGAATACGAGCTCAATAAAAACTTCAGCGTCGCCGCCCAGGTGGGCAATGAACTGTCGAGCGGCCTTGACCTGATCTGGAAGTTGGACTTTTAGGATGAGTCGATTTAGTGTGAGGCAAACCGTTACACACTCTTGCAGGCTTTATGCTTTCGATGAAATTTTTTGTTTATTATGGACACGAAGATAGACTTTTTATGGTATGCTCAATTGGTTTCACTTTGAAAGCATATCTTCGCATCTTGCGGAGAAGTTAAAATCTAAAAACACCGGGTTCGATCGAGCCATAGCAGCCGAAGGCGACCCATCAATGATGACCGCATGACATGACAGCGCACTCAAAAAAAAACGCGACGATCCTCATCGTAACGCCGGAAGTCACTTATCTGCAGCCGGGTATGGGCAACGTTGCCAATTATCTCTCGGCCAAGGCCGGCGGTTTGGCCGACGTGTCGGCCGCTCTCGTCAGTGCCCTTCTGGAGCAGGGCGCCGACGTCCACATCGCCCTGCCCGACTACCGCACCCTGTTCAAGGATCAATTTTCGATTCTGCTGAACAAGGAAATGCGGATGATAAAAAAGGTGCTTCCGGAGGACCGTTTTCACCTGGCCGAAGACCGCGCGTTTTTTTATCAGGATCAAGTGTATTCGAATATAGAGTGGGAAAACCTGAAGATCGCCCTGGCGTTTCAACGCGAGGTCATCAACAAGATCATCCCGGAGGTCGCGCCGGACCTGATTCACTGTAACGACTGGATGACCGGCCTGATCCCCGGCGCGGCTTTGCACATGGGCATCCCGAGCCTGTTTACGGTCCACAATATTCACACCGTCAAGACCAACCTGGCGACCATCGAAGACCGCGGCATCGATGCGGCCGAATTCTGGGATCACCTCTTTTATGAACGCATACCGGCCAGCTACGAGGAAACCCGAGAATACAACCGGATCGATTTCCTGGGCAGCGGACTTTTTGCCGCCCACTACGTGAACACGGTCAGCCCGACCTTCTTGGCAGAAATTATTCAGGGCCGCCACAGCTTCGTCGACGCACCCCTGCGTCGGGAGTTCGCCAACAAATGGGCTGCCGGATGCGCGGAGGGGATCCTCAATTCACCGGACCCGTCGTTCGATCCGTCGACGGACGAAGCACTGCCCGTCAGATATGATCCCCGCACTCATGCCGCCGCCAAAAGACAAAACAAACGGATTCTGCAGAACCGCTTCGGCCTGATCAGCGACCCCGAAGCGCCCCTTTTCTTCTGGCCCCATCGCCTCGACAATTACCAGAAAGGTTGCCAGTTGCTGGCCGACATACTCTATCCGATCGTCTCGCGCTACTGGCAGCAGAACCTGCAGATCGTTTTTGTGGCCAACGGCGAATACCAGTCCCATTTCCTCAACATCATTGACTTCCATGGTTTTGAAAAGCGGGTGGCGGCGTGCCCCTTCGATGAGCGCCTCTCCCGGCTGGCCTATGGCGCTTCGGACTTTGTGCTGATGCCCTCACGGTTCGAACCGTGCGGTCTACCCCAGATGATCGGATGCCTATACGGATCGCTGCCGGTCGCGCATGACACCGGCGGAATCCATGACACCGTGGAACACATCGACATCCAGTCTGCCACCGGCAACGGCTTTCTGTTCGAATCCTTCGATGCTCAGGGTCTCTCCTGGGCCATCGGCGAAGCAATGCGGTTCTACAATTTGCCTCGCGATGTCAGAGAGTCCCACATCCGTCGGATCATGACTCTGAGCGCCGGACGCTTCAACCACGCCGTAACGGCCGGCAAGTACATCGCCCTCTATGAAAAAATGCTGCAGCGGCAGCTGGTCGTCCCCTATTGACAGGCTTGCAAGGGGGCAAAGACCAGGTCTTGAAAAGGAGATGATTGGGCTTGCGCAGAACGAGATCCTGCTGTAAAATCGCTTCATTTTTCAAGCACCCGAATGAGGTCGACCCCGTGCGGATGCTTACCCGCTAATTGGCTCGGCAAAAACTGGGAAGAACGTCATGCGCACCGTTCTCGTTGTCACCAGCAATTCAAATGACTTCGAACTCATCAGCCAGACCCTCTGCTCCGGCTATCGTATCGACCGAGCCGCAAATGTCGGCGACGCTTTGAAACTTCTTCGGGAAAGCCGTCATGATCTGGTTTATATCGATATCGATCTTATCCTGGAGACGTCTCCGCAAAATGACGGCGGCGGCACCCTCGAATCGCTGAGCTGCCATCACCCCGCACCCAAGATTGTCGTCATGACACCAACCGAGCGGATCCGGCAGGCCATTTCCATCTTAAAGGCCGGGGCGACCGACTATATCACCTATCCACCGGTTCCCGACGAGGTACGGTTGGTCGCCGAATCCGTTGGCGAGATCATTATCCGGGATCTGGAACTCGATTATCTGCGGGATCAATTCTGGCAAGCGGAAACGCGCGAACTGGTTCACACCGAAAACGCCGCCATGCAGACGGTGTTTAAAAAGATTCAATCGGTGGCCCGCACCAAGGCCACCGTTATGCTCATCGGCGAAACCGGCACCGGAAAGGGCGTACTGGCCAAGTTGATCCACCTGCACAGCAATCGGCGCGACGCCCCGTTTATCGTCGTCCACTGCGGCGCCATTCCGGAGACGCTTCTCGAAAGCGAGCTCTTCGGCCACGAGAAAGGGGCTTTCACCGGCGCCCATCGCAAGAAACTGGGAAAATTCGAGATCGCCGGAGGTGGCACCATGTTCCTGGACGAGGTCGGCACCATCCCGGCCGCCTCGCAGATCAAGCTGCTCCAGGTGCTGCAGGACGGGACCTTCAGCCGCGTTGGGGGGGAAGATACCATCGAAACCGATGCCCGTATCATTGCCGCCACAAACGCCGACCTCAAGCAGATGAGCGAAGTGGGAAGCTTTCGCAGAGACCTCTACTACCGGCTAAATGTATTTCCCATCCAATTACCGCCCCTGAGGGAGAGAAGAGAGGACATTCGGTTTCTGATCAGCGCTTTTTTGAAAAAGTTCAATCAGGAATACGGCAAAAATATGACGGCCGTCCATCCACATGTGTTGTACGCGCTGAAAAATTATCACTGGCCGGGCAACATCCGAGAGCTCGAAAACCTCATGGAGCGCGCCTTCATTCTGGAAACATCGTCGGTGTTGACACCCGAATGCTTTCCGGATGAGCTGTTCGAGCAGAACGGCGATATCGACAGCTTGCCTCCGAGTCATTACAACGGACTGGCTGCTGCCCGGAAAATTGCGGTCGAGGATTTCGAGCGGCACTACCTAAAGGAACTCTTCACCCGCAATCAGGGCCGTGTCAAAAAATCTGCCGTCGATGCCGGCATCACTCCCCGCCAACTCAACAAATTGATGCTCAAATACAGCATCCACAAAGAAGACTACAAAGACTGATCCCGGCCAGAGAACAATTTCCCCTGCTTCCGAAGGCCCCTCCGGACAACCGGCCGGCCTTCGGTTTTCCGGCCGTCGTTGTCGCTAAAAAAATCAGCCCGCCGAATTCAGCTGTACCATCAACGCAAAAAAGAGTAAAATCGGCGGTATTAAAAGATGGAGAGTGTCCGTCCAGAAATGATAGATTTCAGCTCCGGCCAAGGCCGAAATATGCCGTTTATGGATGGACACTGGATAAAAATCGGGTTGAAAAGGAAACTTCCACCGCATGGTCCATACCCTTTTTGGATTTGTCGCTCTCTATACGGCTGTTTTCATCCTCTTGACCGGTGTGGGCCTTTTGGGAACGTTCCTGAGCCTGCGCATGAGCATCGAGGGCTTTTCAGATCAGGTCACCGGAGTGGTCATGTCGGGCTACTACGTGGGCACTGTCCTCGGCGGTTATTTTTGCCACCGCGTGGTTTGTCGAGTCGGCCACATCAGGGCATTTGCGACCTTCGCGGCGATCTGCACCGCTTCGGTCATGGCGCACGGCCTGTTTGTCTCCCCGGTCAGCTGGGGCGGCCTGAGGCTGCTGACCGGCATCGCCGTCACCGGTCTTTATATGGTTGTCGAGAGTTGGTTGAACGCGGGTGCCGACCGCTCCAATCGTGGGCGTATAATTTCGGTCTACATGGTGGTGAGTTTTCTCGGATTGGGCGCGGGTCAGTTTCTACTGAACGCCGCTGAAGTGAACGGACCTAACCTTTTTCTGGTAACGGGCATCCTTCTGGCCCTTTGCCTGGTACCGGTTTCCACAACGCACTCGGTTCAGCCTCTGGTACCGAAAACCATGAATTTTAATCTGGTGGCTCTGTCGAAAAAAGCACCGATGGGCATGTTCGGGTGCCTGACGGCCGGCTTGATCAACGGAGCGCTTTACACCCTGGGACCGGTGTTCGGACATCGTATCGGTTTAACGGTCCCCGGGATATCTCTTTTTATGGGTGCCACGGTGCTCAGCGGTTTGATCCTGCAGTGGCCCGTCGGTCTTCTCTCAGATCGTTTCGACCGCAACATCGTGATGGCCGGTTTGGCATTGGCAGTGGCAGCGATCAGTCTCGCGATTACGCTGCTGATGTGGGAGTCATTTTCACTCCTCCTGACGCTAACGATGATATATGGAGGGGTGGCGTTTACGCTGTATCCAGTGGCCGTGGCCCACACTCACGACTTCTTCCCGCCGGATGACATTGTGGCAGTCAGCTCGGCCCTGATCTTGAGTTACGGCGTTGGGGCCAGTCTCGGGCCCCCCGCTGCCGCAATGATGATGAATATCCTTGGACCATCCGGGCTGTATGTCTTTATTGCACTAGCAGGTAGTTTATTCGGCGGCACTGTGGCCGTATATCGACGCCGGCGGCCGGAACGGCTGGAGGCGGAATACCCGGTATCGTTTGTAGCCATGCGTACCACTTCTCCAGCCGTCGCCGTCCTCGACCCGCGCTCGGAACCCATGGCGGCCACTGAAGGTTCATCCGTTTCAGACGCCTGCGCTTGAACCGCTCCTTACTTTTTCTCCAGCGCCAGCTTGACCACGTCCAGCATTTTTTCCACAAAGTGAAAGGTGATCTGCTTGCGGACGTTTGCGGGCAGTTCTTCCAAATCCTTCTGGTTCTCCTGGGGCAGGATCACGGTTTTGATGCCTGCCCTGTGAGCCGCCAGCATTTTCTCCTTGATGCCGCCCACCGGCAGCACCTGACCCCTCAAAGTGATCTCCCCGGTCATCGCCAGGTCTTTTTTGACCTTGCGGCCGGCCACAAATGAGACCAGGGCCGTCAGCAGGGTAACGCCGGCCGAAGGACCGTCCTTGGGAATGGCCCCGGCCGGGATATGAATGTGAATATCTTTCTTCTCAAAAAAATTATCATCGATACCCAGCTCTTTGGTGTGCGTGCGAATAAACGTAAGGGCCGCCTGGGCCGATTCCTTCATCACGTCTCCCAGCTGTCCGGTCAGTGTCAGGCGGTTCTGGCCCTTCATGGCGGTGGCCTCGATAAAGAGCAACTCACCACCTACCGGGGTCCAGGCCAGTCCGGTCGCAACCCCCGGAATAAGGACCCGGGCCTTGGATTCCGGAGTAAACCGGACGGGGCCAAGGTAACCGGCGACATCTCCGACCTTGATGGTCGCCTTCTTGACATCCCCGCCTACGATTTGGGTGGCCAAGCCGCGACAAATATTGGCAATCTCGCGTTCCAGGTTTCGGAGGCCGGCTTCGCGTGTGTAGCCCTCGATGATGTGTCGGACCGCCCCTTGGTTGAAGGAGATCTGGTTCGCCTTGAGGCCGTGTTCGGCCCGCTGTCGCGGAATTAAAAACCGATTGGCGATCTTGAGCTTTTCTTCTTGGGTGTATCCAAGCAGTTGCAGGACCTCCATCCGGTCTCTCAAGGCGGGCGGCACGGTATCCAATATGTTGGCGGTGGTAATGAACATGACTTTCGACAGATCGAAAGCCACATCCAGGTAATGATCGGAAAATGAAAAATTCTGCTGGGGATCGAGCACTTCCAGCAGGGCGGCGGACGGATCGCCGCGGAAATCGCTGCCGACCTTATCGATTTCATCCAGCATGAAAACCGGGTTATTCGACTCCGCCCGCCGGATGCCTTGGATGATCCGGCCGGGAAGGGCGCCGATGTAAGTACGCCGGTGTCCCCTGATTTCAGCCTCGTCACGAACCCCGCCCAAAGAAATCCGGACAAACTTGCGCCCCAAGGCATGGGCGATCGACTGGCCCAGAGACGTCTTACCGGTTCCCGGAGGTCCGGCAAAACAGAGAATCGGGCCCTTGGAGTCGGGTTTCAACTTGCGCACCGCCAGATATTCAATAATCCGTTTTTTCGGTTTTTCCAGGCCGTAGTGGTCATCGTCCAGGATCTTCCTGGCCTTTTTGATGTCCAGATTGTCGGCGGTACTCGTATTCCACGGCAGCGTCGTCAGCCAATCCAAGTATGTGGTGGACACGGTATATTCGGCCGACGAGGGGTGCATTTTCGACAAGCGTTTCAATTCCCGCTCGGCTTCCTTGTG
>JBATHN010000480.1:0-1567 GCA_049666885.1 Desulfobacterales bacterium | reverse complement strand
GACGGTCGGGCGGCTTTGCTTTGGAGAGCCGGTGCTTTATCTGGTTTTCTTCCAGCTTGACATTCAGCTTCCGGCCGGGAATGTCGATGTCGATGATATCGCCGGTTTTAATGGCGCCGATCGGACCGCCGTTAAAAGCCTCCATCTCTACGTGCCCGATGCAGGGGCCGGTGGTGGCACCCGAAAACCGGCCGTCGGTGATCAGCGCTACCCTCTTGTAACCCGCACCCTTAATCGCATCGGTCGGGGTCAGCATCTCGGGCATTCCCGGTGCCCCGGCAGGGCCCTGGAACGGCAGCACCACCACATCGCCTTCGTCGATGTGCTTGGCCTCGATGGCGTCCAACAGGTCCTTTTCGGTGGTGAAGACCTTGGCCGGGCCGGTGTGAACCCGCATTTCGGGTTCGACCGCCGTCTGCTTGATGATCGCGCTGTGGGCGATGTTGCCTTTGAGAACGGCAATGCCGCCTTCGGAATGGTAGGCATCGGAGAGACTTCTGATGACGTCCGGATTCCGAATTTCACCCCCTGCCGCCACCGCGGTCATGCGGCTGCCGCTTACGGTCGCGCTGTCTTTGATCAAGTCTTTCAAACGGTTTAGCACGGCTGGGATGCCGCCCGCCTCGTCGATGTCCGCCATTTCGTTCGGTCCGGCCGGGATGATGGAACACAGATGCGGGGTTTCGCCTGAGATCCGGTCGAACATTTCCACGTCGATGTCGATACCGGCTTCCCGGGCGACGGCCGGTATGTGCAAAACCGTGTTGGTGGACCCCCCCATGGCCATATCGACCCGGATCGCGTTCTCGAAAGCCGCCGGTGTCATGATGTCGCGGGGCGTGGTACCGCGCATGACCAGTTCCACGATTTGCCGACCGGTTTCGTATGCCTGATGTTTTTTAAGCGGGTCGACGGCCAGGGTCGTGGCGCACCGGGTCAACGCCATGCCCAACACTTCGGTGACCACTGCCATGGTGTTGGCGGTGTAAAGACCGACGCAGGACCCGGCGCCGCAGGCCATGCAGGGCAATAGCGCTTCGGCCTGCTCGGCGGTGATCTTGCCGGCTTTGACCTGTCCCACCAGGCCGAAACCCATTATGGGGTGGTGTTTTTTACCGTCGATGATGTTGGCCTTCATCGGTCCGCCCGTGAGAAGGATGGCCGGGAGGTTCAGACGGCCGGCGGCCATCAGCATGCCGGGGGTGATCTTGTCGCAGTTTGTGACCCCGACCCAGCCGTCCAGAGAATGGGACAAAACCATGATTTCGATGTTGTCCGCTATGTGTTCCCGACTGGGCAGGCTCAGCCGCATCTCGGCGAACATGGCGACACCGTCGCAAACCCCCGGTACTCCCCACGCGAAGGGCACGCCGCCGGCATCCCGGATGCCCCTTTTAACTTCCCGGGTGAGGTCGTTCAGATGAATGTGGCCCGGGATGATGTCGTTGTAGCTGTTGGCCACTCCAATGAAGGGCTTGTGGCCTTCGAAATCTTCTTTTTTGAGTCCGGCCGACATGAGCAAAGCCCGATGGGGCAGGGTTTCAACCGCTTTCTTGAGGATATCAGA
>JBATHN010000479.1:0-6722 GCA_049666885.1 Desulfobacterales bacterium | reverse complement strand
GTGCCACTATGACAAATGGATCTTACCTTCAGTGCGAAACCGGCCCGCCAATTAAGGACAGACCTTTATTGATTGGTTCCATAATAATCTTTTTATTACAAAAGCCAAGCAGAATCTTCACATTTTTGCGGTACACGGATTCCCGGACCGAGTTCTGTAGTGCAGCGTCTGTATACCCCCTCCCTCTGCACATCATTTAGCGCCGCCGCCCGGCTGAACTCTTGTATCAAGGTGGTCATCAGTTCCTTTACCGACACAATCTTTTTGACCCGGTAGGCGTTTTTGCCGGCAAAGGCAAAGCCATGCTTGAGTTTGCCTTTGCGGGCATTGCCCAGCGCCAGGGCGATACAGAAAGGACTCTTGCTTGAATCGCAGGTCTTGATGCAATGAAAAGGGCATTTGAAGGGTTTCTTCTTGCCCTGATTCACGGCCTCGGTAAAGTCATTGCGGATGACCCTACCCGGCAGTCCGACTGGACTTTTGATGACCACCATGTCCTCCTCTTTGGCGTCGACGTAGGCCTGCTTGAAAGCATCGTCGGCATCGCATTCATGCGTGGCCACAAAACGCGTCCCCATCTGGACGCCGGCGGCCCCCAACTTGAGAAAATAGTGAATGTCCTCGCCACCGTACACGCCTCCGGCCGCGATGACCGGTATCTTTTGGTGTTCGGATTCAAAGGGCTTGAGCGCGTCGATGACCTCCGTGACCAGATGGTCGAGGGTGTATTTCGGGTCGTCGATCTGTTCGGTCTTGAAACCGATATGCCCGCCGGCCTTGGGGCCTTCCACCACCATCGCATCCGGCAGGTAATTGAAGCGGGACAGCCATTTCTGACAGATGATTTTCGCCGCCCTTGCCGACGACACGATCGGCACCAGCTTCGTTTTGGCTTTTTCAACGAGGTAACCCGGCAGGTCCAGAGGCAGTCCGGCACCTGAAAAGATAATATCGATGCCTTCTTCGATGGACGTCCGTACCATGGCGTTGAAATCGGTCAGCGCAACCATCACATTGACGCCGAGGACGCCGTCGGTCATTTTACGCGCTTTCCTGATTTCGTTCCTCAAGGCCCTGATGTTGGCCTGGGCGCTGTTTGTCGCAAAATCAGGCTCGTGAATACCTGGAACGGCGGCAGAGATCACACCGATGCCGCCCTCATTGGCGACCGCGGAAGCCAGACCCGCCATCGATATGCCGACGCCCATGCCTCCCTGGACTATGGGAAGTCGACTGATGAGGTTTCCGATCCGCAATTCATTTAGTTTCATGTGGTTTGCCTTGGTTCAATTTTTTGTTTCGATTACACCGTTTTAAAATGGCTCGAACGACGTCGAAGCCAACCACCGATTTTAAACGTAAATTTATATGTTAAAGGGAAGCGGTCAGAATGACAAGGCGGATGGCTTGTTTTACAAATGTTTTACAAAAAGGGTTGTGCTGAAAAACCGTCGGAACGTCAACGGGATATCGGGGAGATTGATAGGATATTGGAGGCTTTGAATCGATTGCGGTCGGGAGAAATTTTAAAATGGGTCATCCGGTTATCGGCCTCACGGTCGGGTCTGTCTCTTCCTTCTGCTAACGGGGCGGGTCGGGATCGAATACGTACCCGACCGAGCGCAAACTCTTGAAATACCGAGGTTCACGAGGATTTTCCTCGAAATACCTGCGCAGGCGCACGATGAAATTATCGACCGTTCGACTCGTGATGTTGCGGGTATACCCCCATCCGACCTCGAGGAGGATGGCGCGAGACAGGGGTTTTCCACGATTTGCGATAAACAGTTTGAGAAGTTTGCTCTCCTGCTCGGTCAGGGTGATGCTGCCCTGCCGGCAGGTGGCGGTGCTGGTCTCAAAATCGATCGTGTTTCCTCCGAATCGGTAGACGGTATCGGTCGTCGCGCCGGGTTGCGCATTTCCTCGGTTCCAGGCGGCGCGCTTGATGAGTCGATCCACCCGCAACAGTAACTCTTCCAGGTTGAACGGCTTGGTCAGGTAGTCGTCCACGCCCCAGGAGAGGCCCTTGATAATGTCGTCCGAAGCGGCTTTGGCAGACAGAATCAGGATCGGCAGGCGTTCGTCCTCCAGACGGATGGCCCGCAAAACGGACAGTCCATCGATGACCGGCAGCATGATGTCGAGCACGATCAGATCCGGCCTGACTTCCTTCCACTTCTGCAGTCCGGAGGGTCCATCACCGGCGCTGACGACCCTGTAACCCTGCAGCGACAAGTTCAATTTCAATCCTTCGGCGATGTGGGCATCATCCTCGATGACCAGGATGCATTTCTTGTCATTTGCGTTCATACGGCTGCTCAATCTACTTTCTATTTTCGTGTTAAATAGCCGTGGTTCTCGGGTCGCCGCCGGGCACGAAAATCGGTTTAGCCGGTTGAGCCCGTTTAGCCCGTTGAGTCAGTTTGTTGAGTTCAGTCAGTGAAAACCTATACGATGCCTAAGAACGATGCGCCGGAGCCCGGATGAGCGGTTGCGAAAAGCGGCTGACTGTCTGAGCCGCTTACGGGTTCTTGGACCGGACCTGAAGATATGCTACGTGGAAGGCACGTTATTCAGGCTTAATCCAACACCAATTTCTTGACGATGGGCCTGGTTCGGTCTTGGAACCCGTTGGCGGCGAGTTTCAGTCGCGGCTTGCAACTGCTCATCCGGGTGGTGGCGCCAACCTTTGTTAAGTTTGGCCAGTTGAGTCGGTTTAGTCCCGCCGTGGGATTGAGCCGATTGATGGATATCATCGATTTTACCGACTAAACGCTCATACCCCCTTAAGCCACAACTGGTTCCGGGTTTCGAGTTTCGAGTTTCAAATTTCTATTACTAAACCGGCAGGGTGAGCGAAAATGTAGACCCCTTGCCGATGCCCTGGCTGTGTGCCTCGACTTTCCATTTGTGAATACGGGCAATGTTTTGGACCAGGTACAACCCCAATCCGCTGCCCTTGGCAGTCATATCCTCGGCCCGACCGACCTGGTAAAATTTTCTAAAAATTTTGCGGAGCTCTTTCTTTTCGATGCCGATGCCATTGTCTGCGAAACGGATGATCAGTTTACGCGGGTGGATCTCAAAACCGACGTCGACAGTGGGTTGCGGCGAATTGTTATATTTTACGGCATTTGTCAACAGGTTCATCAGCATCATGTCGAACAGGGGCGAATTGACCCGCAGGGTGGGGAGTTCTCCCTCCGGTGGATGAATCCGAATGTTGCCATTTTGGAATAGATGTTTGTTATTATTAATAAACAAATTCATTGCGGTTATCAGGTCCGTATCGACGAATTCGTTTGCATAGCTCTTGCTTTCTATTCTGGCCAGGTTTAAGATCCGATTAATGTTTTCAGTCAGGCGGGCCACATCTGAAATCATGAATTGAATGTATTTGAGTTGATCGGCACGCGCCAACTCGTGTTTTGAGAATGTTTGCAGAAACAGCTTCAGGGAGGTGACCGGGGTCTTCAGTTCGTGGGTAAAACTGTTGATGAAGTTGTTCTGGAGACGATAGAGTTGAAGCATTTTCTGACCATAAACGAAGATGCCGAAAATCCCCATCAGAATAATTCCCACCAGAAGCGACAGGACCAGGATCACCATCCAGGTCTGTGACGCCAGCACCTGGTCGCGGTCCAAATTAAAGCGTTCGATGACGGACCTGAGACCGATATTGGCCTCCATGTACCAGTAAATGTACAGAAAAAGCGACAGGCCCAGCGCGGCTATGGAAAGGAGAAATATGAGTATCGGGTGAATGACCCAACGGGGTGAATTCATGACGGTTGTGCTCTACACTAAGTCTATCAATTCACGGTTTCGTTGAAAAACTGATCTGTATCCATATCTTATGCCAAAAAAGCGCGTCAAATGCCATGAAAAAGGAGAACGGTATGAACCTCAAGGCAAAGAATTACGTGGAGCACCATAAAAAGGCTGCCGCCGAAAAGCTTTCTGCTCGCAGCGCCCATCTCAAGACAAAGGGTCTGGAAGAGGCGGCCATCCGGCGCGATCCTTCCATCAGAAAAATCAAGGCCGATATCCGCAAGGCCAATTTCCGGTTGGCCAGTATTGCCGCCCAGGAAGCATTGAACGCTGAAAAAGTTCGGGAAAAAGAGAGGAAACTGGCTGAAAAAAAGGCCGCCCCCGAGAAAACGCCGCTGAAGCACGCCAAGAATGAAGGCGGGCAGAAGGAAAAGAAAGAAAAAAAGAAAAAAGGGTAAAATCAGCACAAGCAGGGGGACATGACGACAGACACCGAAAACGCGGAGTTCGGCATCTTTCTGATGGCCAATTCACCGAACCCGATCCTGGTCTGCCAGACAGATACCGCGATTAAATACGTGAACCCGGCCTTTGAAAAACTGACCGGGTTCCGGGCGGCCGAATTGATTGGGGCTAACGCTCCCTATCCGTGGTGGCTTCCGGAAACGATAGACAAAACGCACAGGGCGTTCCAAACCGCCATTACGACCGGGGTCACCCGAATCGAAGAGCACTTTCAAAAGAAAAACGGCGAGCGTTTCTGGGTCGAACTGACCGCCGGCTTCATGGAAAACGGCAGCGGGACCCCTTATTATGTAGCGAATTGGGTCGATATCACCGACCGAAAAAAGGCTGCCGACGAACTGCGGGAATCCGAGGAGAGATACCGCAACCTGGTCGACAACATCGCCATCGGCGTGACCCTGATCAGCCCTGACATGAAAATCCTGGCCATGAACCGGCAGATGCGAAAGTGGTACCCGCACGTCGATCTGTCCGAGAAACCGCTGTGCTACGGTGTTTACCACGATCCACCGCGCGAGGACAGGTGCTCCGACTGCCCTGCTTTCGCGTCTTTCAAGGATGGCGAGGTGCACGAGTCGACCCGTGAAGTATCCGTCCACGGTACCATGCGGTTCCACAGGATTGTTTCTTCCCCGATCAGAAACAACGAGGACCGGTTGGTGGCGGCGATCAATATGATCGAGGACATCACCGCAGCACGACAGACCGAAATGCGGATTAAAAGCCTCTCACACCAGCTGTTGAAGGCCCAGGAGGACGAACGCCGGATGATTTCGCGGGAATTGCACGACAGCGTGGCCCAGGAACTTTCCACCGTGAAGATTGCCCTGGCGACCCTTTTTGATCCGGGGGCGAGCGTGCCCCCCGAAACGCTGCAAAAAGTGTCGAAATTGACCCGAATGCTCGACCGGTCCATTCTGTCTGTAAGGAACCTCTCCTACGGCCTGCGGCCGCCGGGACTGGAGGAATTCGGGCTCCTCCAGACCCTTGTGACATTCTGCGAGGAATTTGCCGAAAGCACCGGCATCGAAGTCGACTTTCAAACCGCCGGTTTGAAAAATTCTTCTTTGGGGTCTTTCAATGAAATCAATCTGTATCGACTGATACAGGAAGGGCTCAACAACGTTCGAAAACATGCCGCCGCCGGCCGGGTCATGATCAAGCTGGTCGGTTCGCACCCGAACATCATCCTGCGCATCATCGACGACGGTCGGGGGTTCGACGTGAAGGCTCGCGAGAGGGCGCTGGACGTTGAAAAACGGCTGGGATTGCGCAGCATGAAAGAGCGGGTCTCACTGCTCCAGGGCCGTATGGAACTGAGATCGCGCCTTGGCAAGGGCACCAGCATCCACATCAGATTTCCCCATCAGGAGAAAAAAGGTGAGTCGAAAAAATAGCGTCCTCATTGTCGATGACCACCCGCTGTTCAGGGAAGGCCTCAAGTCGATCATCGCTTCCAGCCGGCAATATGAAGTGGTCGGCGAAGCCGGCACCGGCCAAGAGGCGATTGAACGTGTGCGGCAGCTTTCGCCGGACCTGATTCTGCTCGACGTGTCGCTGCCGGACGGCAGCGGCCTGGAGCTGATCGGCGACCTTCTGAAGTGCTGTAAAAAGTCCCGAATCCTGATCGTGAGCATGCATGCCAAGATCGATTACATCGTCAAGGCTTTTCAGGCCGGCGCCACCGGATATTTGGCCAAGGGATCGGCCGCGGAAAAACTGCTGCAGGGAATGGAACATGTTCTGAAGGGCGATTATTTCATGGACACATCCGTTTCCCAGCAGGTCGTCAAAAAGCTCGTGGGTCTGGCACCTAAAGATACTCTGACGACCGGTTCCAACTACGATACGCTGACCGCCAGAGAGCAGGAGGTCATGGTTCTCCTGGCCGAGGGGCTGAGCGTGAGCCAGGCCGCCGAAAAGCTCTTCATCAGCCCCAAAACGGTTGAAAACCACCGTTCCAACATCATGCGCAAGCTCGGGATTCACAAAACCATCGACCTGGTGCGCTACGCCGCCCGGCTGGGACTGATCGATATCGATCTCTGGAAAGAATAACCTCTTTTTTACCAACCCTTCACCATCCTTCTCGCCATCCGAATGGTACCCCCGGGGAAATCCCCCAATCCGGGATTTTTTCCCACCTAAATTGAAGCCCTTCGCCTATGGACATTGCGGCTAAGGTCAGCCATAGGTAATCCAGGTGAAAATCCAGACCGTGTTTTAAATTTAAATCGAAGGTGTTGCGGCGGGCCGCTCTGGTCCGCAAACAGTCCTATGAGAACGCAGCGAGCGGATCCGAGATTTTCGAATCGGCGCCCCAAAAAAGGAAAGAATAAATCCAAATGCGCCGCCGTGCCGGATGTACCGCACCTTATTCGGTCCATCCAGCGTCTCGAAGGCAATCCGGACTGCTTTGGAAAAAC
>JBATHN010000478.1:0-2979 GCA_049666885.1 Desulfobacterales bacterium | reverse complement strand
TTCACGGCCCCGATTTCGACGTCGTCATCGATCTGAACGATACCCAGATGCGGAATCTTCACGTGCTTCCCGCCTTCGGGCGCAAAGCCGTACCCGTCGCTGCCGATGACCGTGCCGGCCTGGATGATGACCCGATTTCCGATTCGGCAGCGGTCGAGGATGGTGACGTTGGGATATACGATCGTATCATCGCCGACGACCACTTCCTCGCCGAGAACCACACCGGGGTAAAGGACGACCCGATCGCCGATGCGAACGTCGTTCCCGATGGATACCATCGGGGCAACGGCAATGTCTTCACCACCGCGGAACCTTTCACCAATCACGGCTCGTTTACTGATCCCCTTGAATGAAACCAACGGGGGGTGAAAAAGAGCGATAATCCGGGCAAAGGCCGCCTTGGGATTGGCCACCTGCAGCAGATTCGACGTGTCGTCATCGATCTCCTCGGGCACGATAACGGCACCGGCGCCGCATTGGTGGAGGCGTTTGATGAATTTGGGTCCGTCGGCGAAGGAAATGTCGTCGTCGGTAGCCGTCTCGAAGGGGGCTACCCCGCGGATGACCTTATCACCGTCGCCTTTGACATGCCCGCCGACATGCTCGGCGAGGCGCTTGAGTGGGATCTCCATTGCATCGTCCTTTTCAGCTGGTGAAGGTGCACGCCCAGCAGTGACATACGGGTAGTGTTGGGGTTCACGAAAAAATAAGTCCGCAATTTTGGGTGTTGAGGCACCCGGCTGGCAAGGCGCGAAAACTCGGCATATCTGGATATTCCGCGTTTTCGCACCAGCAGCCGGACGGGATGCATCGGCGTCCAAAATGTGACGTTGTTTTTGAGTGCGCCCTTAGTTCTTTTTGGAAGCTTCGGTTTTACCTTTGACATATTTCGCGTTGTACTTCTGGATTATTTTATCGGTAATATCGATCGTGGTCGGGTTATAAAGCACAGCGATTTTACTGACGACCAGCAGGTAGCCCTCCTCTTTGCCAATCTCAGCGATCAAATCCAGGACGTCTTTTTGAATGCGGCCGGTCAGTTTTTGCTCCAGCTCCTTGAGGTCTCCGCTGTATTTCTTTTGGAGCTGCTGAAAATCCAACTGCTTGATCTGCATCTCCCGCTGCGTGTCCTCACGTTTTTCCTGACTCATCACCGCGGAATTGCGCTCGAACTGCTTTTTCACCTCGTCGAATTCAGCGCCCCTCTTCTTCAGATCTTCTTCCATCCGTTTGTAGTTTTCCTTCATTTGATCCCGTGCGGCCTGGCCGGCACTGGACGTTTCCAGCACGCGCTGGACATCGACGACACCGATCTTGGCAACGTCGGCGCTCCAACCGGTCCCGCTGAGCATCATCAAAACCGTCAAAGCCGAAACGAAAACCTTGTATTGTTTCATCTTCCTCCCCCTTTAATCCATATTCTGAGAGTCTTGGCAGCAGATCACCGGCACGGCCGGCCCGCGAGACACCTTCAGACAGATGGGTCTCTTGTCCGAAAGACGCCCGCACCGGGCCGAACGGCTGCCCAAAATATTTTTTGACGAATGAGTTTATCCCTATCTTGCCCATGAGTCAAATGCACGTCAGTGCGTTAATCGTTGCGGTTGTAACCGGGTGCAGAGCACCCGGTTTGAAAAAAACCAATCAAGCAGCGTTTGCTGACGCTTCAGAAGGCGCCGCCGATATTGAACTCAAAAGCGCCGGCGCTTTCGCCCTCCTTCTTGTCGAGTTTGAACCCGTATGCCAGGCCGATCGCGCCCATGGGTGAATTCCAGAGTGTCCCCAAGCCGACACTTTTACGCAGAGAATCGGAATCGAAATTTTGAGGTTCGGCACCGGGCTGATTTGAGGTAATGGCCCCGATGTCAAAAAAGACGAAACCGTCCAGCCCGAAACTCGGCAGCAGCGGGTGAATCAATTCCAGATTGGCAAAAGCGAATTTATCACCTCCGATCGGGTCCCCCCTTAAATCCTTGGGCTGGATTTCGTCCCTGTCATAGCCGATTATCGAATCGAAGCCCCCCATATAAAAAAGTTCATAGTCCGGAAGCACCCCGGCGGAATTTTCAGTCACGTAACCGCCCTTGACTCTCGCGTGACCGATGAACTTCCAGACAATGGGAACATACCAGGAGAGCTGACCGACATACTTGTTAAAGCCGACATCACCGCCCAGCCCCGCATATTCGACACTGAAGCGGTGGTCTGCGCCTTCGGTGGGCGAAAATATCCGGTCGCGGGTATCGTAGTTGATCGATGTCAGGACACTCAGGGTGGTGATGGGGCTGTTGCCGAACTGCTCGAACAGCTTCAGGATCGAAACCGGTGTGGCCAAGAAATCGGTGATGTCCAGCTTGGCCCGGTCGTAGGTGAAGCTCATACTGAGGCGGGTGTCCCGGAATATCGGGTAGCCAAAGAAGATGGAGGCCCCATTGCTGGTTTTGTCATAGGCGTCGTATTCGGTCGTCCAGTCGTATATCCGAAATCCGGCCGAAAGCGGGATGTCGAAGAGCCACGGTTCGGTAAACGACAACTGATAGCGTTGATTTACTGTTCCCACTTCGGCTGCCAAGGAGAGAATCTGCCCGCGGCCGAAGAGGTTGCGCTGCGAAATCGAACCGACAGCAAAGACCTTCTCGGTGTTGCTGTAGCCGCCGCCGATACTGAACTGGCCGGTGGACTTTTCCTCGACGTCGATTTTGAGCAGCATCTTGTCATCGGCACTGCCTTTGGTCGTGTTTACTTTAACGTCTTGGAAATAATCGAGCCGGTTCAGGTTGCGGATACTGCGCTTCAACCGCGAGCCGCTGTAGAGCCCCTGTTCATAAACTTCAAGCTGACGGCGGATCACCTTGTCCCTGGTTTTGGAGTTGCCGCTGATGGTGATTTCTTCGAAGTATACCTGCTGTCCCTTGTCAAACTGATACGTGATATTGACCACCAGGTTTTCTGCGTTTTCGTCGATGACCGGGGTGATGT
>JBATHN010000477.1:0-4809 GCA_049666885.1 Desulfobacterales bacterium | reverse complement strand
AAACGCGCCAGCTCGATCGTGCCGATTTCACTCGGTTCCGTCTGACCGGCCTGCAGCACGGAGACCGTCCCGTCGATTGCGATGGATATGGCGATGGTGTTGTTGGGCACCGAAATCTCAGGTTCGAGCAGGAAACCGTCGGCATTGACGATGCGTCCCTCGTTGTCGAGCTTGAAGGCGCCGTCGCGGGTATAGGCCGTTTCCCCGTTCGACTGCAGAATTTGGAAGAAACCGCCCCCCTCTATCGCCAGGTCGAGTTCGTTTTTGGTCTGTTGAAAATCGCCTTGAACGAAAATGCGGTTGACGGCCGACGGCCGTGTGCCGTGCCCCACCTGGATACCGGTCGGCACCTCGGTGCTCTCCGAGGAGGCAACCCCGGCGGGTCGCAATGTTTCATAGAGAAGGTCCTGAAATTCGGCCCGACTCTTCTTGAAACCGGCCGTGCTGACGTTGGCCAGGTTATTGGAAATCACGTCGATGTTAAGGGTCTGGGCCTGCATGCCCGTTGCCGCCGTCCATAAGCTTCTGATCATATGACCTCCCGCTGCTTGATAAGAGGACAGCCGACGGAGTTTCGGCTTTCCCCGTTGTGTCTTTCCTGTTTTCGATCCGCGA
The DNA here is from genome assembly GCA_049666885.1 of Desulfobacterales bacterium. GTDB lineage: Bacteria > Desulfobacterota > Desulfobacteria > Desulfobacterales > SG8-13 > JARFQH01. The sequence continues at coordinate 4,194 of JBATHN010000477.1, read as the reverse complement.
ATTGGCGGTCGTCTACACCTGCCGCGATCGCCGCGTGTAGCTAGTTTCCGTCCATAAATGGCCCTTTTCCGCAATTCCCCGCCTGCTTCGGGACATATCGGCGTCAATCGGCGGAATTGCTTGTGCGGCATACAGAAGTAAGCCTCCGCGCAATTCCTTGATATCCTTGAACTTGCGAAAAATTGCACATTTCTGGATCGGAAACTTATCAGTGCCCGTTATGAAACCGCGGATGGGCATTAGCTAGGCAATCCGTCCGACATCGTTGATGGCCTTGGCCTCGGTTTCGTCGATCTGGCGGATCGCCTTCTGATAGGCTTCGAATCCTCTGAGGACGTCGATCATTTCGGTCATGGTCCGAACGGCCTCGACGTTTGACAACTCCAGGTGACCTTGAAGGACCCTCGCGGTTTCGGAGGATGTTTCCTGGATCACACTGTCCTCCTGCGCAGCAAAGAGCGTCCCGCCGAGCCGCTGCAGCAAATGCGCTTGATCCAGTTCGACCAGACGCAATTTGGCAACCTGAGCCCCGTCAACCGACACGTTGCCGGTCTCGTCGACCGTGACGCGGCGTCCGTCGTCGATTTGAATCGGGCCGCTTTCACCGAGAACGGCAAATCCGTCATGAGTCGTCAACTCACCTTCCGCACTGCGTGTGAAGCTGCCGTTGCGGGTGTAGCGCACGCCCTCCGGGGTCTGAACACAGAAGAAAGCCTCGCCGTCGATGGCCAAGTCGAGCGGACTGCCGGTCGCCCTCAAACCGCCCTGGGAAAACACGGTGCGGCTTTCGAGCTCCTGCCAGAGCGGAGCGGTCGGCTCGGTATCGGTTGGCACGGTGTTCTCCAGGCTTTCCTTGACCCCGGGCGGCACTTCAGTCACGTGAATATAGGCCATCTCTTCCTTGAACCCGGTCGTGTTGATGTTGGCCAGGTTGTTGGACAAGATTTCCAGGCGCTGCTGGTTGCAAAGCGCACCGGAAGTTGCCATGTAGATCGAGTCGCTCATAATCTTTTCTCCCTTAAGGGGGTGTCGCGATCGGCCCGGCGACCGATTGTCACACACAGTTGTGCAAGAGCCATACCACTTTGCCTGCGGTTTTTCTTCCAGTCGACAAAGCCAAAGGAGTCAACGGATTTACTGCTGCATTCGTCTTCCAGCGGTTTTCCAGCATCTGCACCGTGAATTCTGAGCCTATATTTCCAAGTACTATTCGCCCTTTGCTGTCGGCCCTCAGCCCTTCACCGATATTCTGAACCCGTCGGCCGTTCGCCTTCTGCGGTTTGCCTTCAGTCCCTCACGTTCTCAAACAACCCGGCGCATCGGCACCAGGCGGAAATTTTTGCCCGCCGGTGCAATTTTTTCCGTTTTTCCTTCAACCGCGCGGGCAGCCCGGCGCCGCGCCAGCGCAAGACAAAGTTCGATCTCGGCCAACGGTCGCTTTATGGCGGCTGCAATTTCGGCCGCAGTCTTGCCGGCCGCGGCCAGTTGCGGAATCTGGGCATATCGGTTCTGCGGGAATGCGTCGCGGGCAGCCCCCCGGTTGTCACCACCGGCCGGCACCTCCGGCGTAGCCGGGCAATCGGCCGGCTCGCAATGGATCTCGTCGCCGGACCGAAGCAGGCTTTGTTCGACCCACTGCTGCAATCGCTCCCGCTCGTCGACAATCGTTCTCACAACGGCCGCCAGCGACCTTTCCGTCTGCTGGCCGACAATGCGGGCCATTACCTGGGCCGAGAAACCCGGCCCCTGTCGCGCGGTCAGTCGCTTGTCGAGCACGTACTGGCGGTACCTGATCCGGTTGTAGAGCAAGTACAGAAGGATCAGCAGACATGCCGTAAGGATGACTTCCTCCCGATACGAATCGATAAAGAGAGTGATGAAGTGCAGTATCATTCTTACCTCGGCAGTTGGCGGGAAAAAGGCTCATGCATGAATGTCAATGAGTTTTCCCCTCTTTTTAAGACGACCGTGCGAAGGGGCTTCGTCGACCGCTCGCGATTCGGATGCGCCCGTGATCTCACCCGGCGGCGGGGAGTTTTCGGATTCTTCGCGCCCCTCCCCCGAATAACGGTCTTCCAAATTTCGTCGAAAATTCCGTTGCCGTTTTTTAGACCGCCGCTGCTCGGCTTTCTGGACACCCGTCGGAGAAAGCACCCAGGCCCATTTGCTTCCGGTGTTTATTTTTTCGACCATGACCGGACACCTCGAATACGGTTGAGTCTTGCGACCGGATATTCTTCGGGGTGGCCGGGCTGCTTCTCAGGGCGTCTCAGTCTTGAAGCAGTTGTCTCTTCCTCAGCTTTGATCGCAGTCGGATGATCGCCTGGGAATGCAGCTGCGAGACTCTCGATTCGGTCACTCCGATAACGTCACCGGTCTCCTTCATGGTCAGCTCGTCTGTGTAGTAGAGCGAGAGGACCAGTTTTTCCTTTTCGGGCAACTCTTCGATGGCCTCCGCCAGAGCCGCCTGCAACTCCTTCAATCCAGCCTGTGAAAAGACGTCTTCGTCTTCTCTCACCAGGCAGTTGGCCAGTTTGTTTTTGTCACGTGCCGAAGAATATCCCAGCTCCTCGTAACTGATAAACGAAATGCTCGATGCCTGCTTGATGCGGTAGAGTTCTTCGAGGTCGATTTCCATGGCTTCGGCCACCTCGGCGTCATCGACCTCACGGCCGCTCTTTTGCTCCAACGCCAGATACACTCTCTCCAGCTCACGGAGCTTACGGCGGTTCGAGCGCGAGAGAAAATCCCGTGATCGCAGCTCGCTGAGCACGGCACCGCGGATACGGAAAGCCGCGTAGGTGGTGAATTTGTTGTCCCGGCTGGGGTCGAAACGGTCGATCGCCTGAATCAACCCGATGACGCCGACATTCAACAAGTCTTCCGTGTCGACGTTGGGCGGCAGGTGGATCGCGATCCGGTTGACGATCCGTTTGACATACGGCAGATATTTGATGATCAACTGCTCGCGTGTCGGCAGCTGCTCTTCGCTCGAAACCGGTAGACGCATTTCTGCGTATCCCATAAATACTTACTCCATATCCAGGCTCAAAACCAGGGCCGACGCGATCGGCGGCCGCCCATCACGCCAGTTTGTTTGTGTACAGATGGTCCCAGAAGAAGTTCGAGTCGCCGACCGGCAGCTTCGAGGCCGGCAAGCTGGCGATGCGTTTGGCCAAAGCACTGAAACAGCGGCTGGCCCTGCACCCCGGATAAAGGTCGGTGACGATTTTCTGCCGCCTAACCCCGCGGGGCACTTTATCGTCGTAAAGCACGCAACCAATGTACTCGATGGAAATATCCAGGAATTTTTTGACCACCATGTCGAGCTGGCGGTAAATTTCCAGGGCTTCCTGCACGTCGGCGGCCTGGTTCACCAGCAATTTGCAATTCTTCTCGGCGTACTTCAACGACAGAACCTTCATCAGGGCATAGGCGTCGGTCAGAGAGGTCGGTTCCGGAGACACCACCACCATGATTTCCTGAGCCGTGACGTTGAAGTCCATGACGTTGGTCGAAATCCCGGCGGCGGTATCGATCAGCAGAATATCGACCGAGTCGACCAACAGATCGAGCTGGGTGAGAACCCTGACTTTTTGCTCGAAAGTCAGGCTGGTCAACTCCTGAATGCCGGAGGATGCCGGCAGGATTTTCATGTCGCCGGGTCCGTTCACGATCACGTCGGGAATACTCTTTTCTCCGGCGATCACGTGGGAGAGATTGTATCTGGGTGCCAGGCCGAGCAGGACGTCCAGGTTTCCCAAGCCCCAGTCGGCATCCAGGATGAGCACCTTTTTACCCTGACTCGCCAGGGTATAACCAAGATTGGCCACAATGTTGGTTTTACCGACACCGCCCTTGCCACTGGTGATGGCAATGACCCGTGTCACCGAACTCGTGCGGTGTTGATTTTCCTTTGCGGCCATCTGGTTTCGTTCTCCAATTCTCTTGGCGATCTGAATGACATTCGTCGAGGATTTCTTAGAATCCATATGGTTGTATGCCCCTCTTATTCTTTACATCCAAAACGGCATTCCTGATCCTTTCAGGGTCCGGTCGCGGTCCCGTTTGCGCGTCGGCAGCCGAAGAACCGACATCCCTATCGCGGCGACTCTCAGCGCCGACCGACCGAGTGGGAGCGCCCGGCAAAAAACGATTCTGTCCGGCGGTCGACGAGCGCTTCGCGGCAGCATG
>JBATHN010000476.1:0-8948 GCA_049666885.1 Desulfobacterales bacterium | reverse complement strand
AAATCGGTCTGCATGTTTTTGATCGATATGTCACCGACGGCCGTCACGTACTCCCAAATTTTCTTCCGCTGACCGGCCAGCGAGCCGGGGTCGGGAGCAGCCGGCGCCGGGGCAACGAAAACCTCGTTCCGGGGTCGAATCCGATCCCCCCTCAATTCTCGACCGATCGACACCCAACCGCGCCTTTTAAGAGTGTCAAAAACAGCATGCGGTACCCGACCTTTCAAGGCCGAACCGATGTCTGTCAGGCGTCGGCTCCCGTGTTCGACCAGTTTCAAAACCTGAGCTTCGATTTCCGATGTCTTCGTCTGCAATGCTCTTCGCCCGGCATCCGTGATCGACATCGTGGCGAAATCGTAACTGTTCAGTCCACCAGGTAGGGCACATTTGATCACCTCGCCCATGGGATGGATGTAATAATCGGCAATCCAGCGAAAAAAAGGAACCATCGTTTCCGGAAACAGCGTCGTGTCGTCAAGAAGATCCAGAACCGACTTTATTTCTATCTGCTGCGGCGGCCGCTGAAATCCGAGCACGTAACCGGTGACGCGGCGGCGCCCGAAGGGAACCAGGACCCGCATGCCGGGTGTCGCCAAGCCGATAAGATCGTCCGGCAGACTGTAAGTGAAGGTTTGATAGACCGGCAGCGCAGCCGCCACTTCGATGGTATCCAGCCTGTCGGGCGTTAAGTCCGGCATCTTTCCTCATTCATGGATCCATTGAACAGATTATTTGATAACTATCCCACACTATAGTATAATACAGGATAAAATTGAATCGGACAGGTTTTCGCCAATCACAAGGATAGAGGAGGAATATATGCATAAATTGGTCAAACAATCCACGGTTCTTTTAATCGTACTTTCTCTGGTTCTAATTCCACTCGGCAGTCAGGTGCTGGCCCAGGCCGAGGTCGATGAAGCCAACCCCAGCGCCGGCTCCATGACTTATGACCTGCTTGTTTTGCGGCCCCTTGGCGCCGCAGCCACTATCCTCGGTTCGGCCGTGTTTGTCCTCTCTCTGCCCTTTACCGCTATTTCCAAAACCACACCGACGGCATCCGAAAAACTGGTCAAGGACCCCTTTCATTTCACGATGACCCGGCCGTTGGGTACTTGGTAATCGCGTGACCGCTGATCTGTTTTCTTGACATCCTGGCGTTTTCCCTATATTTCAATGCCCCGAGCCATATAAGAAGGGAGGATACCGGACTCCGGTATTCCTCCCCTCTGCCTGCCTCTGAGGGTTCGCTAAAAATAGATTTGTGATTTTGGGCGTTGAGGCGCCCCGCCGGTAAGGCGTAAAGCTCCAGAATATATGGATATTCCGAGTTTTTACGCCAACAGCCGGACGGGATGCACCGGCTTCCAAAATGTGACGTTGTTTATAAGTGAGCCCTTACCAAACGAACAACATCTTATACTTTAACACTTACTAAACGCTTATAGCCCTAATCCTCCACGGTGCATGAAAATGACGCGCCGGGGCCCGGATGAGCGGTTGCGGAAAGCGGCTGACTGACTGAATCGCTTACGGGGTCTTAGACCGGATCCTATGCAGATGCCGCTTGGAAGGCACGATCTTCAAACTGCTTCGGCCTCATTGTTTAAAAACGGGCCTGGTCCGGGCTTAGAACCCGTTGGCGGCGAGTTTCAGCCGTCTTTCGAAATCGTTCATCCGGGCGGAGGTGCCCACCTTATTCGGATGTGCCCGTTTAGCCCGTTTAGCCCGTTGAGCCGGTTATGTTAGGCTGGGGATGTGCTTCAAATTCTATTTTTGTGTTAAACACTCTTGGCCCTGAGGGCCGCCACGGTGCATGAAAATTATGGGTTCTTCCGTTTCAGTGTCCTGTCATGCCCCCGATGGAAGCCTCAGCCGGCGGTGCACCCCACCACGAATGATGGAAACAAAAGTACACAAAGCTTTGTATCGCCAAGTGTTATTTTCGTGTTAAATACATACCTTCGGGGGTAGCCATATCAGATTTCAGCCCCGCCGCTGGCCTGAAAAGCGGCCAGTTTGATCGAGAAAGAAACTGTGCCATTCTGGCGTAGTTTCATACGAGGTTTCGGGTATCAGGATTTGAGAAGTGCTGACACCTGAAACCCTATACCGACGAATCAGGTGGTTTCACTTTAACAGCACATCTTCGCTTCTTGTGCAAAAGTAACGATCTTATACTTTAAGGAGGCGCCATGCCGGTCCATGAGGTGAACCATCCACTCATCAAACACAAACTGGGGCTCATGCGGGAGCAAAAGATCACGACCAAAGATTTTCGGGACCTTGCATCCGAGCTGGGCAACCTGCTCACCTATGAAGCCACCAAGGACATGGAAATCGAAAAAGAGATCATTCAGGGTTGGGCCGGTCCGGTGGAAGTGGAAAGGATCAAGGGCAAGAAGATCACCGTCGTGCCGATCCTTAGGGCCGGGCTCGGTATGATGAACGGCGTACTCAATCTGATCCCCTCTGCCAAGGTGAGCGTCGTCGGACTCTACCGCAACGAAGATACGCTGAAGCCGGTCAAATATTACGTCAAGCTGACCGGTGCGATCGACGAAAGGATTGCGCTGATTCTCGACCCCATGCTGGCCACCGGCGGCACCGTGGTCGAGACCATCACCTTGTTGAAAGCGGCGGGTTGCAAAATCATCAAGGGTCTTTTTCTCGTCGCCGCCCCCGAAGGGATCGAACGGGTCGATAAATTTCATCCCGATGTCGATATCTACGTGGCCGCTATTGATGAAAAACTGAACGATATCGGCTATATTCTGCCAGGCCTCGGCGATGCCGGCGACAAAATCTTCGGGACGAAATAAACTGAGAGGAGAAAAATTCCATGCCGCAGACGGATGCGCCCGTTGACCACCTCGGTTTCAAGGGCCCCCTCGTGGGGGCTCAGATGCTCTTTGTCGCTTTCGGCGCCTTGGTACTGGTCCCGCTTCTGACCGGACTCGACCCCAACGTGGCCCTTTTTACCGCCGGTGCGGGCACCCTTCTGTTTCAAGCGGTGACCAAACGGATGGTGCCGGTTTTTCTGGCCTCTTCCTTCGCGTTCATTGCACCGATCATCTACGGCGTGCAAACCTGGGGGATCCCACCCACCCTCTGCGGCTTGGCTGCGGCCGGTCTGGTCTACATACTGCTGAGCATCGGGGTCAAGTTATTCGGCCGCGCCTTTTTAAACCGCATTCTACCACCGGTGGTCGTGGGTCCGGTCATCATGGTAATCGGCCTGATCCTGGCACCGGTGGCCGTTCACATGGCCATCGGTAAAACCGGTGACGGTTCGGCCGTTCTGGTGCCGGAGAAAACCGCCCTGATCGTATCCATGACCACCCTCGTGGCCACGATTCTCATTTCTCTGCTGGGCCGAGGACTGCTGCGTCTGATCCCGATCCTCATTGGTGTCGGTGTCGGTTATCTTGTCTCGATCCCCTTCGGTTTGATCGACCTGTCGCCGGTCGTCAAGGCCGCCTGGGTGGCCGTACCGAACTTTGTCTTCCCAAGCTGGAACCTCGAGGCCGTCATCTTCATCGTTCCGGTGGCGATCGCACCGGCCATCGAACACTTCGGAGACATTCTGGCCATCGGCAGTGTAACCGGCAAAGATTACCTCGACGACCCGGGCATTCACCGCACCCTGCTCGGGGATGGTTTGGCCACGACCATGGCCTCCTTTCTGGGTGGACCACCGAATACTACGTATTCCGAAGTGACCGGTGCCGTCACCCTCACCCGCATGTACAATCCGTACATCATGTCATGGGCGGCGGTCTTCGCTATCCTGCTGGCGTTTATCGGAAAATTGGGAGCCTTGCTTCAAACGATCCCGGTGCCGGTCATGGGCGGCATCATGCTGCTGCTTTTCGGTGCCATCACGGTCGTTGGACTGAACACCCTCGTGAGGGCCGGAGAGGACCTGACCGAAGCGCGCAACATGATCATTGTCGCCGTCATCCTGGTGTTCGGTATCGGTGGGATGTCGCTTTTTACCCTGGGAGGGATCGGGCTGGCCGGAATCATCGGTGTAGTTTTGAATCTGGTGTTGCCCAGACGCAAACCGGAATAATCATTCTAAGACACTGAGGACCTTGGCCCCCCTGATTTTACCTTCCTTTAATTCCAACAATGCCGTGTTGGCTTCTTCGAGTCGGTATTCCTGGACATCGGGTTTGAAGGGAATCTCAGCCGCCACCTGAAGGAATTCACTGACGTCCCGCCGCGCCACGTTGGCCACACTCTTGATTTCCTTTTCCATCCAAAGATGCTGCGGATAGTCGAGCGTTAAAAGTGCGTTCTTGTCGGCTTCTTCCTTTCGAATGGCGTTGATCACCAGCCTGCCGCCCGTTTCCAGATTCTTGAGCGCCGCCACGACCGGTTTCCAGGCCGGAGTGGTGTCGATGATGCAGTGGAGTTTTTCCGGTGCCGTCTCTTCGCTGTCACCGGCCCAGACGGCGCCGAGTTCAACCGCAAACGTCCGCTCTTTTGAACTTCTAGCAAAGACGAAGACCTTCGTTTGCGGATACTTGTAGCGCACGGTTTTTAAAACCAGATGACCCGAAGCGCCGAAACCGGTCAAGCCGAGGTTTTGGCCGTTTATAAGCCCGGTCAAGCGCAACGAACGCCAGCCGATGGCCCCTGCACACAGCAATGGTGCCGCTTCGCCATCGGTGAAGACCTCGGGAATCGGATGGGCGTAGTCTTCCGCTACTTTCGTGAACTGGGCGTAACCGCCGTCCACATCACGACCGGTGGCTTTGAAGGCCTTGCAAAGATTTTCTTCACCGGCCCGGCAATGCCGACACTGTCCGCAGGCGGCATGAATCCATGCGATGCCGACTCGGTCACCGACTCGAAACCTTCCCGCCCCCGGACCGTTTTGTACGACCCGACCCACCACCTGGTGTCCCAATATCACCGGAAAAGCGGGTGGCGGCGTGCGCCCCTCGATTTCATCCAGCTCGGTATGACACACGCCGCAGGCGGACACCTCGACCAGCACTTCCTTGTCGCCCGGCAGCGGCTCCGCCATCTCGACCGGCACCAACGGTGTCCTGTTCTGTGCAAGGTTGCAGAGCTGCTTCAAGATCATGGCTTTCACGAGACCATCCTCCAAAAATTAATGGAACACTCATGGTTATGAAGTGAATCTCCCTGCAGTAAGCTGCAGGGTATCAAAGCTGTTTGATTTTATCCCCTCACCCTAACCCTCTTCCTCAGGAAGAGAAAATATGTGGTGACCCTGTAGCGAGCTTCAGGGAATTATGAAGTTAAACAGCGTCCACCCGCAGTTTCATCAATGTCACGGATCAGTTTCCGGCAGGCTCAACAGGCACAACCGGCACAACCGGCTAAACCATGTAAAAGCGCCAGGCACAGAAGTAATCGTCCGGATGCGAATCCGGTGGACAGGTGATGCACTCGGTCGTGATGCGGGAGTCGATCGCACGGGCAAAATACGTGTATTCCACCAGCCCGCCCGACTTGCAGGGATAATCTTCAAGACCCTTGCGCTTGCGCGCCGCCTGCACCCGGCAGGCATCCATACGGAAAACGAAACTGTCGGCGCCCTCGTCGACAAAGGACTGGGTGTTGATTCGGGCGTAGAGACGGTATTGCAGCGCTTTCTTAAGGCCCTCCAAGCCGGGCCGATCACAAAGATCGAGGAACCGTTTGATCGACCAGGCCTCGAACGGCGAAAAATGAGCCCAACAAGAGTCGTTACAGCGCTTGGCATCATTCATGCCGTGCTCGAATTCAACAGCCTGGAACCAGACCCCGTCGTTGGCCAACCAGTTCACCGCCACGCTGTCCAATAGCACAAGCAAAGAGGCTTTCGGCATCTTCAACAAAAGCTCAGGCACACCGTCTTCCAGTGTAAACCCTAACTGCTCGGATAATCGCTTGAGCTGAATGCTCCTGCTCCGTTCGGATGCCGCACCAAGGGCCGCAAGGGCCGCCTCCATTCCCATCTGGTGTCCCACCTCGGTGAACCAGAGCCCGTAATGGATAACGATGCGATGAAACATGTCCATAAACAGGCGCGCCAATTCCTTTTGCGACAGATCTTCGATTTCATCCGGCATTGATGCCATTATGGTCTCCGTGGTGGCCGGTTGTCCGATTTAGCCGGTTCACCTGTCGGCCAGCCGGTCCAGGATAACCCAGCCGCTTAACGGTTCACGGCTTTCGAAACAAGGCAGGCTTCATAACACGGTTACCCTCAAGGCAAAGTGAACTCAGCTTCGCCATGTTCCGGCCCTCCGGCTAACCGGCTAACCGGCTCAACGGGCTAACGGGCAAAACGGTTTAACCTACCGCTATTTCTCCGGCAGCACCGCCTTTTTGCTCCAGTCCCCAGGCAGATTCTGATCCGGCTGCTCTCCCATCTTTTCTTTGCGCTTCCTGAGGCCGGGTCGTCCAAATTCCGGATGACCCTCCTTCAGGGTCCGGCCGTTGATGACGGCCTCACTGCGCAGCTTTTTGCCCACGGTGCGTTCGATCTGCCGCCCGAGCCAGAGCACCCGATCGACGTCGTAGCCGTGGGCAATACCCATCTCGTCGATCTGCACCAGCATGTCTTCCAGGCAGGTCAACCCCACATATCGGGGATCTTTGTAGTAATAGTCACCGGTACCCGGCACCGGACAATCATCCAGGAAGTTGGCCGGTTGCCCGCCCATACCGCCGAGGGTCGCCTCGAAATGGGTGATGCCGGCCTGCAGGGCGGCCAGCACCGACGCGGATGCCACGCGTTTGGTTTCGTGAAAATGGCCGATGTGCAAGGAGGTGTCCGGAATTTCGTCCAGAATCATTGAGAAGTAGCGGTACACTTCCGGGGCCGAGGCACTGCCGTCGTGATCGGCGTGCTCGATGTCGGATGCACCGATAGACAACCAACGCTTGGTAAACTCGACGGCGTCTTTTAACTCGGTGGCCCCTGCAATCGGGCTGCCCCAGATGGTGCTGACCGTGCCGCACATTTTCAGGCCCGCGTCCCGGCACTTTTTGATGGCGCGTTCGGCTTCCTTCCAGTATTCGGGCAGGGTTGTGCCGGAGTTGGCAAAATGGTGCTGTTCCTCCGTGGACACCATCATCAGGCAGCGGTCCGGACCGACCCCTTTCTCCTTCAGTCGAATCGCCTGGTCCACGGCCCCCTCCCGGATGGTGACGGCGGTCACGCAGATGTCATCCGGATTGATACCGCGCTTGGCGCACCGTCTTTTAAAAAGATCGCTCCGCAAGGCAGCCAGTACCTCCTCGGCGTCACTGAATTGGGGCATGAGATAAGGGTTGCCGAGGTTTGTCACCTCGATGTTTCGGCAGCCGGCAAAAATCATTTCCTGGGCATAGAAAATTTTTGCGCGGGTTGAAATGAATTTTTCAAGGTGCTGAAATCCGTCTCTGACCGTAATGTCACCAATGGTCACTTTTTTGGCCATTCTCGGAAAAATTTTCCAGTAATCATATTCAGTCATTCTTTCACCTCGCCTGCAAATAAGTTCGTTGTTGGTTAATCAAGTCGAATACTCTTTCTAAACAGTCGTGGCCCTGCAGGCCGCCACGGTGCATGAAAATGACGCACCGGGGCCCGAATGAGCGGTTGAGAATAGCGGCTGACTGTTTGAGTCGCTTACGGGGTCTTAGACCGGACCCTATGCCGATGCCACCTGGAAGGAACGAAATTCAAGCTGCATCCGAACTCATTATTCGGAGACGGGACTGGTCCGGGCTTAGAACCCGTTGGCGGCGAGTTTCAGCCGCCTTTCGAAACCGGTTATCCGGGCGGAGGGGCCTACCTTATTTTCGTGTTAAAGTCACTCACTCCCCAACCGGGCAACGGGCTGACGGGCAAAACGGCCAAACTTACCTTTACTTCCCCTTGTACACCGGCTTGCGTTTCTCCCGAAAAGCCGTCAATCCCTCCAGACGGTCTTCGGTTGGAATACAAACCCAGTAGGCATTTGATTCAATAGCCAGTCCGGTTTGCAGATCTGTTTCCAGACCGTAGTTGATCGCATACTTGGCCTGCTCGATGGCAATTGGACCGGTTTCGCAGATCATAGCCGCCATATTCCGGCATTCGGCGAGAAGCTCTGACGGTTCGCATATTTTGTTAGCCAGACCGATGTCGAGGGCCTCGACGGCGTCCACCCGGCGGCCGGTGAAAATCAACTCCTTGGCCTTGCCTTTGCCGACCAGCCGCGGCAGCCGTTGGGTGCCGCCGGCACCCGGGATAATGGCCAGACGAGTTTCGGTCAACCCCATGCTGGCTGTTGCGGCGACGACACGGATGTCACTGGCCAGTGCCAGCTCGGTGCCGCCGCCGAGGGCAATGCCGTTTACCGCGGCAATCACCGGTTTGTTCAGATATTCGATAGCGGTGAATAGATTGCGGATCGTGAATATGTACTCTCTCACTTTTTCCGGACTCAAACCCGCCCGCTCCTTGAGGTCCGCACCGGCACAGAAGGCCTTATCGCCCGATCCGGTAACGATAAGCACCCGAACATCGGCCCTGAACCGCACCGCCTCGATTTCACCGGCCAGTGCATGCAACAAAGCAAAATTCAAACTGTTCATGACCTCGGGACGATTGAGGGTCAATATCAAAACACCTCCGTCCTCTTCCTTCAGCAAAACCTCTTCCCCCATAAATCACCCCCCGCAATAGAATCGCGCAGCGATTGCATTTCCAAATCACAGAACGACCAAAGTTCGTCCGCCGTCTAAATGTCCATTTCGACCCCAAACGCCCGCTTCCGCTTACCCCTCCCAAGAGCGGCGCAGCCGCATATCATAAAGTCCTCATAAAGTCCCATGCCGGTTCCAAACCAACACAGGGAAAAAACTCGCTTAACACTCCAGCGCCCCTTCCCACCTCAGTTGCTCGCCTCTGCTCCCCCGCCACCCGAGAGCGACGAAGCCGCGTTTCATAAAGT
>JBATHN010000475.1:0-2546 GCA_049666885.1 Desulfobacterales bacterium | reverse complement strand
CCATTGGCACCATACCATAGAATGGTGCCGGTAGCGTCTGCCAGCCCGAGGCTGACGAAACTGCGCGACTGCTGTAACGAGAACCTGTAGAGAACGCGGACGAAAACAAATGCATCCGCACCGTTTTGCTGCAGAAGCGTTTTGAGCGAAACGACAGAATACTCGAACTGGGTTTGTTTGGCAGTGAAAACCTCGGGTCCGAAAGTATGAAGCTGGATCGACTTGTTGACCGCCCTGTATAAACTGAGGACTTCCTGTAATTCGGCTGTACGATGGGTCGGGTCGACCGGATATGTCAGGACGCGAAAATCGCGGGCAGTCAGTTCAGTCACCAGCGCCTGTTGAACCAAAAGACCTGCCGCCTCGCTCCGGTCGCTGCGCTGTTTAAGCCGGCCGTCGGGAAGTTCCTCGTACACGATGGCTTCCGACGGTAACAGGCACAATGTTTTGATTGGTTGAATACGGTGTTTGAACTCGGGATGACACCGGTCGGTCGAAGTCGCGCAACCGATCAAGCAGAGTAGAAGGGTTCCCACAATAAAAAAAGAACAATAACTAAATATTTTGAATCGGTTGTGGGATACTCGACCTTCCAATTAAACACCTGAACATGAATTTGGTAAATTGAACCCGATCAAATTTAGCAAAAAGCAGGCCAAAGTGGCAAAAATAAATATTTAAAATATTTTCAAAATGTTACATTTGCATCGCAGTTTTCGCGACTCGCGAACGTCAAAAATCGTCATTTTTTATGCCAAAAATTGACCCATCCTGATGAGTATGACGCTGTAGTAGATTTGAAAGGAAAAATATGCCGGACGATGTAGGCGATATGTCAGCAAGTCGTATATGACCTTAAAATATTTCAAATAATGGCTCTTGACAAATCCACACAAGTTAATAAAGTTGCATATTATTAATTTAAAAAATAAAGTTGTCTGGTTAGCGGATCGGCGAATGAAAAGCGTAATATAAATTAGCTGATGTAAACTGTAACGACGAGGAGGAGAGAGATGAAAAAGTTATTGATTATCGGAATGTTGATGGCGTTTTTGGCGGGTTGTGGGCACATGGCTCAGGAGTCTGAGTTCTATCAGCACAGTGCCATGTATAAGGATTGGGAACACGCAAAATTCAGCATGTGGGGCTACAAGGAGCCGACGGCACTTGCTGCCCAGGAATCAGCCGCTCAAGAATGGTGGGGCGTCCCGATTCCTTATGTGCCGGCCAAATAGTTGACTAAACGATTCCGGTTATGTTGAAACTGTGCATGCCGATAGGAAGAAACATGAGTGCCCCCTACCTTGTAAGGAGGGAATGCACATTTGATTAAGCGGGATATATTCGGATAAATAGTAACTTTCAGACGTTTGAAGGTATTGAAAGCCCCGAATGCAAAGCGCATGCGGGGCTTTTTACGATAAACCGAATTGCAACCGTTCTTAACCCAGTGTATGCGGTGCAATCGGCATAGAAGGCCGTCATTAGGTTCCCTGTTTCCGGAAAAGAGGCGGGCTTCAGCGCCCCGCCTTCCCACAGCAACTGCCTATGCCGGCACAACCGGCCTGCGAAGGCGTGGTCCCGCAACAGGGACTGTCTCCTCGGCCGGGGAGTCGATGCGTTTGGACGCCGGAAAGGGGTGAGGGTGCTGACAGCATTTTTTTCAAATGGACGCCTCCACAGGTTTTACATCGCGGGGTTTCTGTCTGATTTGATGACAGAATTTCACTCAACCGTCCGCAGTCCAGACAAAGGTAGTCAAAAAGCGGCATAACGCTCTCCTTAAAGGAAAACTTCTTTTCAAATACACTCAAATACACACGAAAATGGCGATTCCCGCCATTTGACATCATTTCGTACATAACGTTATCATTTAGTGCGAAATTAATCGGAAGACGGGTGCGGCTCAATGAGCACAGCCGCCATGCCCTCCATGACCGGCGCACGTCATTTTAAGCGAGAATTCCGGTAGGTGATGGGTACGGATCAGTTCCAAATTCTGGTTCAAGGTTCCCTCAACCGCGCGATAGACTTTTATGCCTGATGACAAAAGTTTCTGTAGTGCGCCGCCGCCGATTCCACCCACCACAACGGCATCCACTTTTTTACCGCCCAGTGCCGCCAGCGGTTGACACTGACCGTGAAGATGGTCGCGGTCCGCATTGACTATGGTTTCGACAGCCCCGCAGGCGTCATCGACAACCAGAAAATATGCGGCCGAGCCAAAGTGCCCGAAGACCGGACTCTCTAATCCGTGATCGAATTGAGTGGGAAAAGCGATTTTCATATAACTCTTTCCTCTTTTTTATAATAACCGAGTTGTATCGTCGTGCATCATAATGAAAGTTGGGGCGATGAGTTCGAAATTCTACCCAGCGATATGTCTCATATGAAACTACGGCCAAACGGCATAGTATCTTTGGCCGGGTGGCCCCGGGCTGTTACCAACTCGGGGCTCCCACAGATCCGGACATGCGCGACTCACGCATCCGGCTCCTCAAGTCATGGTTTCGCAACGCGACGTCAACACTGATGGATAACACGCG
>JBATHN010000474.1:0-1999 GCA_049666885.1 Desulfobacterales bacterium | reverse complement strand
AAGTTCAGTGGCATGAGAATCGCACGTGGCAGCTCGTAGAGTGGTTACGCAATGCTCCCCAGACGTCAATAAAAGGCCTTCCTCGGATAGCCCCTACCGGAAGACTAAAGAGAAGACCCAAAAGAGGAAAAACATAAATCCGATGCTATTCTGCTTGTCGAATGTACCGACGATGATACCGGTAGGATTGTCTAATTTGTGCTGGAGAATAGTAATATGAATTACGGTTTTTCAATGTTAGGAATTTGCTTCGCCTTTTGTGACGTCTCGTCGCTGATACGAGGTCGGTCATGGCCGTTGCGCGGGAAATTTAGCTTGCCTTTCTCCTGCCGGAACCGCAATGTATAGCCGCCGAGCGCTCCACCGACGGCGGCCAGCGTCAGCATGCCCAAAGACATGAACTGCGTCAAGATGAGAAGTCCACCCAATGCCGCTGCACCGGCAAATGCCAGCCCGACCTTGATGTTCGCCCGCGTAGAGGAACGTCGCACCTCCTGCATGGTTTTTTGTTGTGACTGTTTGATCAGCATGGTCTTGGCACGCTCGGCATTGACGCGTATGGTTTCACGATCTTTGGCATGAAGTTCCTTCAACCGGTTGATTTTATCCTTGCGCAGATGCGCGGCTAACGAACCGAACCAGAAAGCGGTCAAAAAGCCCACAATCAAAACCGGGACCGCCAGCCGCAGCCAGCCCCAGTTTTCCAGATCAGCAGGCGCAATCAGCACGAGGGCAATCGTGATGGCTTGCAGAAGCAGGATGCCGGGGATGAATTTCAGCATGATTTTGGTCCTTATTCGGCTTGACCTTTCGAAATATTGCCGGTATGGATAATATTATAATCTCAAATTAGCCCTGATCTTAATCAGTTCACTCCTAGATTTTTTCCGCTGTTTAGATCCTGCAATCGAGCCAGTCCCAAAAACCCATCAACCAAAATCGAGTTCATTGAATTCATAGAAAGCAATATAAAAAAGTGTTCAGTAAAACGTCAAACACTAATTCCATGTTACAGGCGTGTCAATTTCGACGATAGGGGGCCATTAGGAGTTATTAGAAAGGAGGTACAATCATGGCAACGTATATAACTCTGGTCAACTACACGCAGGAGGGACTCGAGAAAATCAAGGAGAGCCCTAACCGTCTGGATGCCGCCAAGAAGGCATTTCAGGCGATGGGCTCTGAAATCAAAGATTTTTTCCTCGTCATGGGGCGCTACGACATCGTGTTGATATCTGAAGCACCAAACGATGAAACTGTCGCTAAGGTGGCTTTGACATTGGGGGGAGCCGGTGCTGTCAGGACGGAGACCTTTCGAGCTTTTACAGAAAAAGAATATCGCGACATAATCGCCTCACTGCCCTAAGTTGTTTATGAGAAGCCTTAAAAAGGCCCCCTATCGGATTTTAATTTGGGTTAAAGGTATTGAAAAAAATGCCGATTAATCTCAAGGGATTATAAAATCCGACCAAATTGCCGCCCAAATTCAAACAGTTAAATTACCTTGGTGTGAATTTGGCAATGCATTTTAACCCTTGCGTCGGCTGGCTGCAAAGCAACGCATCAATTTCAGTGAGGGTGAGGCAAACTCAATGCGCATACCATATTTGGCAATAATTGCAATGATTTTAGCTGTTTTTTTCACTCTTGCACCGGCCCATGCTGTCAAATCAACTACGAAATGGGGGAATATATCCACCGCGGAGTTGTCAGCAAAGCTGGAGAGTGGTGAAGACGTTTGCCTGATCAATGTTCTTCCCGATATTATCCACGATTCAAAGCATATTAAAGGTTCTATCAATATTCCCATAGGACGGCTTCCTACCTCTCTCAAGCTGCCGGACGACAAGAATAAACTTCTGATATTCTATTGCATGGGAACGCTCTGACTTTATAGTCCGAAGGCCGCCAGTCTGGCGGTCGAAATGGGGTATAATAAGGTAATGGTATATCGCGAAGGTATCCTGGGGTGGGCCAAGGCAGGACTGCCTATAGATTC
>JBATHN010000473.1:0-10914 GCA_049666885.1 Desulfobacterales bacterium | reverse complement strand
ACTTCCGCGAACCGGGAATGAAGTGTGGGTTCTCCGGCTCCGGAGAGGGTCATATAATCGGCTTCACCGCCTGACCGGAGCCACCTGTCAAGTTCGCTCAGGACGGCATCCGTCGGTACATATTCGTCCCGTGCAATGGTCTTGGTGGGGGTGTGGCCCAGTTGACAGAAGACGCAATCGAAGCAGCACGTCTTGTGAGGTGTCAGATCAATCCCCAGCGAGCGGCCGAATCGTCGGGAGGGCACCGGTCCGAAAAGGTAGCGATAATTGGTCTGTTTCATGCGAGGAATTCTCGGTGAAGATGAAAATCCTATTGATTACAACGGGTAAAGGTTCAACGAAAACCGCTGGTTTCATGCCGACACTTTTTCGACCCTGACAGCGGCCACTTTGAATTCCGGAATTTTCGCCAGAGGGTCGAAGGCCTCGGCATTGGCGAACATGTTCGTCGAATTCTCGCCGAAATGTATCGGCAGAAACAGGGTGCCGGGCGCCAACGCAGGGGTGATTTTTGCCGGGGCCTCCATGTCACCGCGGCGGGAGGAAAGAACCAGCGCATCGCCCTCGCTTACGTCCAGCGCCTGGGCGTCCTTGGGATTGATACAGACATAACTGGTGCGTTGTTCGATATCCAGCTCGGGCGAAATTCGGGTCATGGTGCCGGCGTGAAAATGGGCGAACATGCGGCCGGGATGTTAAGTCACTAATAGGCTTGTCTTTCCAGCCTTTTGAAAATAAACGCCAGCTGTTTTTGATTCAGCTCGCCGACATTTTCATTGATCCACTTTAAATCCCCTGAAGCAATGGCGGACTTGGCATCGCTGATCAGCTGGACCTGATCCAGGGCTTTGGAACCGAGCTCCATCAGTTCATTCCAGAAATGCTCGTCATCGGCCGCCCGGGTCAACACACCGAGGACTTCCCTTTTTTGAATCAATGAGAAAAGGTGAAAGGGGCCGGCTTTATGATGCTTGAGTGCCTCATCGATGGCCGTTTTGATTTGGTCATCCGTAAAGGGCTTGGGCAGAAAGTCGTGAGCTCCCAATTCCAGGGCTTCATCGGCAATGGGCTGCGTGCCCACCCCGGTGATGACGATGACTTCCACTTTTGGATTTTTTTCTTTGACCCGCTTGATGACCTCCATCCCGCTGATGCCCGGCAATTTCAGATCGGCGATAATCAAGTCAATTGGCTTCTGGTCGAAGATCTCAAGCGCGTTTTCACCGGTTCCGGCCACATCGACATCATAGCCGGCCTCGGTTAAAATCATTTCCAATGCCGTCGAAATGGTCTCATCGTCCTCCATTACGAGAATACGATTAACTTTCATGACAATTCCTCCCCCTTTTCAGTGAATAGGTTATTTCTTAAATTACGGCAGTTAAGCGCGATATGCCTGCCTCGCTGTTTAATCTGGGCCAAAAGATGCCGTCTATTGATGGGCACTATACGACCATTTTTTCCACATTGACAGCCCCCACCTTGAATTCCGGGATTTTGGCCAGCGGGTCAACGGCCTCGGCGTTGGTCAGCACATTGGTGGGGTTTTCTCCGAAGTGGATGGGAAGAAACAACGTACCGGGTTCCACCGAACGGCTCAGCCGAGCGGGTACTTCCATGCGGCCCCGGCGTGAGGACAGCACCAACATATCCCCGTCATGGGCATCTATGGATTTGGCGTCCGCCGGGTTGATGCTCACATAGCCGGTGGTCTGTTCCACATCCAGGTGCGGGGAAACGCGGGTCATGGTGCCGGTGTGAAAGTGAGCGAACATGCGGCCGGTCGTCAGAAAAAAAGGATATTCCTCATCGGGCAGTTCCGCTGGATCCCGGTAGTCGATGGCGTGAAATTTTCCCTTTCCCCGGGCAAACTGGTGTTTGTGCAGGTAGGGGGTGCCAGGGTGATCGGTATCGGGGCAGGGCCATTGAAGGCCATCGATGCCGAGGCGCTGATAACTCATCCCGCCGTAGCTTTGAGTCAAGGCCGTCATTTCATCGAAGATTTCTTCCGGATTTTGGTAACTCATCTCATAGCCCATGGCGGTGGACAGCCGGCAGATGATTTCCCAGTCGGCCAGGGCGCTTCCCACCGGTTTCACTGCTTTTCGAATACGCATGCAGCGCCGCTCGGTATTGGTAAAGGTGCCCTCCTTTTCGGCCGAGGAGGCGGCGGCCAGCACCACGTCGGCCACCTGGGCGGTTTCTGACAAGAAGAGTTCCTGAACGGCTAGAAATTCCAGATTCTTCAGGGCATGACTCAGGTGATTCCAGTCCGGGTCGCTGAGCTTGGGATTTTCGCCGATAATCAGCATGCCCTTGAGCTTTCCATCGAGCATGGCTGGGATCATGTCCGTGATGGTCATGCCCGGCTGAAAGGGGAGCTTGCGGCCCCAGGCTTTCGAGAATTTATCCAGCACTTCGGGGGCGCTGACCCGCTGGTATCCGGGCAGCACGTCCGGCAGTCCCCCCATGTCGCAGGCGCCTTGAACGTTGTTCTGGCCGCGCAGCGGGTTGACGCCCCCGGCGTAAACCCCCACGTTGCCGCACAGCATGGCCAGGTTGCAGCAGGACTTGACGTTGTCCACCCCGGTGGTGTGCTGGGTGATCCCCATGGCGTATAGCAGAGAGGCGGGCGGATGGGTGGCGTAGAGCTTAGCCATGTGTTCAAGGTCTGCCGGATCCACGCCCGTGATCGCCTGTACCTTTTCGGGCGAGTAGGACTGCAGCCGTTTTTCAAGGGCTTCGTAATCTTCTGTGCGCTGGGCGATGTAGTCTGCGTCCTGCCAGCCGTTTTTGACGACGAGGTGCATCATGCCGTTTAGAAGGGCCACATCACTGCCCAGGCGCTGCTGAACGGCAATGTCGGCGAAGCGGCTCAGCTGGATGTTTCGGGGATCGGCCACGATGAGCCGGGCGCCTTTTTCCTTGGCCCTGAAGATACGACGGGAAATCAGCGGGTGGCAGGCGGTGGTGTTCGAACCGATCACAAAGATACAGCCGGCATCCTCGATTTCAGCAATGGCATTTGTCATGGCGCCACTGCCGAAGGCGGCGGCCAGACCGGCCACCGTGGAGGAATGTCAGAGACGGGCGCAGTGATCGACGTTGTTGGTCCCGATCACCGCCCGGGCAAACTTCTGGGCCAGATAGTTTTCTTCATTGGTCATTTTGGCCGACACCAATACCCCCACGCTGTCCGGTCCGTATTTTTCAATGATGTCGCGGAATCGGTCTGCCGTCAGCTCAATGGCCTCGTCCCATTCGGCGTTGATGAATCGGCCGAAGGTTTTCACCATCGGTTTTTTCAGGCGCATGAAGCTGTTGACATGTTCGTGCAGGTTCCAGCCTTTGATGCACAGCTTGCCCTCATTGACCGGATGGGTCTTCATGGGAAGCGTGCTGTTGATTTTACCGTCGATGACTTCAAAAAGGATTCCACAGCCGGTTCCGCAGTAAGAACAGACCGAGGGGACAAGCTCGCACTGCATGGGTGACTCCTTTTAGGAATGTTTCGCCTTGACAGGCGCAAGCGGTTTGGGTTCCAGGGTTACGGTATCTCCCAAAATGCTGAAAGGGGACTGACTGGCACTGGTTCCGGTTTCATAATCAAACACATTGACAACAATCTCATTGACCTTGCGGTAGAGCAGCCGTAAGGGGATATCCACCGGGCAGGCATCTTCACACAGTCCGCAGTCAATGCAGCGCCCCGCCATGTGCACGGCCCTGACCAGATGAAAGACCGGCACCTCCGGCGGCAGTGCACCGGTTTCGATCAATTCCTTATGCTCCAGGCTGCATTCCTTGCAGAAGCAGACCGGGCAGATGTTGCGGCATCCGTAACACTTGATGCATTTCTGAAATTCATACATCCAGCGATCCAGGCGCTGCGATGGCTCGTATTGACCAATATCCTGCGGGCGCAGATTGTTGTCCACGCCCACCTGTTTTTTATAGGCGCCGGCGGTTTCCGGCTCCAGATAAGAGCAGTCCCCGTGCTCCTTGAGATTCGAGGGGCAGCAGTTGACGTTGATGGTCCGGATATGCTCGGGCTTGATCTGGTTCCAGACGGCCAGTACATTCAGGGCCCGCTGGTTGCAGTCCCGCGCCAGCATGCCGATTTTAGTATCCGGATCTGCCTCCGTCAGGTGAGTGGCAATTTTTTCAAGAGAATACCGGGCCGGGCTGACCACCAGATCGTCAAGTTCATCAATCTGTGCTTTGGTGAAGCCATAGGGCAGGGGATGCCCGTCGACCTTTTTATACCCCAGGAAGATGTCAATAGTCCCTTCTTTCAACCACTGCTTGATCTTGTCTTTCATAAAATACTCCTCGATACCTGACACCTCAGCCGGGCCGTCACGCAGAGCGCTTTCATTGCCCGGTAGAACGAATTGCCCCAGCCGCCGAGTCGGCTTCTGGGAGCGGCGCTCTCCATTTATTAGAAAACATGACCAGCGGGTTAGGACCCAGTGATCTGATTTTTTCGGTAAAATCGGTGGCCACCTGGGCGAATTTCTGGGCTTCGGCCGAGGAAATCCACTCCAGGTGAACGCGCCCCTCCAGGCCCATGAAGGACAGCAGCTCCTGCAAAAAAGTCATCCGTTTGATGGTCATGTAATTACCGTACAGGTAATGGCAGTCGCCGATATGTCACCCACCCACCAGGATGCCGTCGGCGCCGTCCTGCAAGGCCCTTAAAATATGGTGCGGCGATACGGTGGCCGAGCACATGACCCGCACTGCCCGCAGGTTGGGGGGATACTGTATCCGGCTAACCCCGGCCAGGTCCGCCGCCCCGTAGGCGCACCAGTTGCATACAAATGCCAGAATCCTGGGTTCGAACTGATTGTCTTCCACGGTGATTTCCTTTTCCAGTGGTGAAAAATGACGGTGTTATAAAAAGTCACTTGGCCCGCTCATGGCAAGCATTTCAGAGGTGCAAAAAATTTTGATTCAGACGGCCATGGCACTTTTAATCTGGGAGTAGAGCTGTCTATTGGAAAAACCCATCAAAACGGGGGCTTCCGAGGGACAGGCCGCAGCGCAGGCCCCGCAGCCCTTGCACAGCGCGGGATTGACTTCGGCGATATTTTTTTCGGCATTGAAGGTAATGGCACCAAAGGGACAGACATTGATGCACCCCAGACACCCGGAGCACAATGCCGGTTCGATGCGGCAGACTATTCCCCCTACCAGGATGTGATCCCGGGCCAGCACGGTCAGCGCCTTGGCGGCGGAGGCCTTGGCCTGGGCTATGCTCTCTTCCACGGGTTTCGGATAATGGGCCATGCCGCAGAGGAAAACCCCTTCGGTGGGAAATTCCACCGGGCGCAGTTTCTGATGGGCTTCCAGCAGCCAACCGTCGGCATCAACTGGAACCTTGAAATGCTGGGGCAGGCCGGTGTCGCCTCGCGTCACGATGGCTGCCGCTAGGCAGAGCAGATCAGCCTTGACGCTTAGCCAGCGGCCCAGGATGTGGTCTTTGAAGGTAACGGCCACCTGTTTGCCCACGGCGGTGGCCTGAGGTTTTTCATCCGGGTCGTACCGGAAAAAGAGGACCCCCTGCTCTCTTGCCCGGCGGTACAAGTCTTCCCGCCTCCCGTAAGTCCGGATATCCCGGTAGAGGATGTAGACATTGGTTTCCGGATTTTGTTTCTTAAACTCCAGGGCGCTTTTTATCGAGTGGGTGCAGCACACCTTGGAGCAGTAGGGGTGTTCTTCGTTGCGGGACCCCACGCACTGGATGAACACCACATCCTGGGCGGTTTTGATGCGGCTGTCTTTCTCGCGAAACAGGGCATCCATTTCCAGGTGGGTGACCACTGCCGCATGGTCGCCGTAGAGGTATTCGCGGGGTTTGTATTCCCGGGCACCGGTGGCCAAAATGGCGACCCCGTGATCCACGATTTCCGGCGCTGTGCCGTTTGAAAGCGTGGTCTTGAAATTGCCGATAAAGCCGTCCACATGGCCGACGGTGGTCTCCAGGTGCACCTGGATATTTTTTTCGGACTCCACCCGGCGAATCAGGTTTTGCAAATACTCGGGAATACTTTCATCCTGGTAAGCGCTGTTGAGCTGGTGGGCATTGCCCCCCAGTTGGGCGGACTTTTCCACCAGATGGACCGGGTATCCCTGGCGGGCCAGGGCCAGCGAGGCGGTAATGCCCGCTACGCCTCCTCCGACCACCAGGGCGGTGTGGCTGACCGGCAGCGCCGTCTGCTGCAACTGCTGGAGTAGAGCCGCTTTGGCAACGGCCATTCTCACGAGATCCTTGGCTTTTTCGGTAGCGGCATTCGGCTCCTTGGAGTGTACCCACGAATCCTGATTGCGAATGTTGGCCATTTCCACCAGGTATTTGTTAAGGCCCGCGTTGATCAGAGTCTCCTGAAAAAGCCCTTCATGGGTGCGGGGCGTGCAGGCCGCTATGACGACCCGGTTCAGGTTATGCTGACGGATGACGTCCGAGAGCTTGTCCTGAGTATCCTGGGAACAGGTAAACAGGTTTTCTTCCACGTATACGACGCCGGGCAGGTTCCTGGCATATTCGGCGACCTCCGGTACCCTGACGATTCCCCCGATATTGGTGCCGCAGTTGCAAACAAACACCCCGATGCTTGGCGGTTTCCGGCTCACATCTCTTTCCGCCGGGATGTCCACCGCTCGGGTCCGGGTGTTGCGGGCCGCCGCCAGGTTTTCGGTGGCGGCGCAGGCCGCGGCACTGGCCTCCATGACCGACTGGGGTATATCCTTGGGCCCGGTAAAGACGCCGCAGGCATAGATCCCCGGTACCGAGGTGTTTACCGGATGGAAACTGTCGCTGCGGGTGAAGTGGTATGCATCTAGCTCGATACCCAGCGTCTTGGAGAGAGCAATGCTTTCCCGGCCGACTTCGATCCCAGTCGAGAGCACCACCATGTCAAAGGTTTCACTGCTGTTACGGCCGTCCTCGTCGAGGTAGCGCATCAACAGGTCATCACTGCCCAATACCGGCTCGACCGTGTGGATCTTGGCGGGGATAAAGCGCACGCCGCCGGCTTTGGCATTTTCGTAATAGCGGTCAAAATCCTTTCCCTGAGTGCGCATGTCCATGTAAAAAATGGCACAGTCTAAGCCGGAGTCGCTGTGATCTTTGGCCATGACGGCCTGTTTGACAGCGTACATGCAGCAGACCGATGAGCAGTAACCGTTGTCGCAGCGGTTGATGTCACGGGAGCCGACACACTGCAGCCAGGCGATTTTTCGGGGCGCTTTTCCTTCGGGATGTTTGCCGCGCATGCTCGACGGCCGCAGCAAATGCCCCTCGTAGGGTCCGGTGGTCGACAGGATGCGTTCGAACTCCAGGGATGTCACCACATCCGGGAGCTGCGCATAGGCGTAGGTGTCGAAACGGGCCGGGTCAAAGGAGGTAAACCCCAGTGCCAGAATGAGGGAACCCACCTGCAGGGTCAGTGTTTTTTCCTCCTCCTTAAAGTTAATGGCGCCGGCGGGACAGAATTTTTCGCACGCTCGGCACTTGCCCTTGGTAAAGTAGATGCAGTTTTCAGCATCGATGGTATATTTTAAGGGCACGGCCTGGGAGTAAGGGACGTAAATTGCTTTGCGTGTAATTAAGCTTTCATTGTAGAGATCTTCTACTTTTTTAGGGCATTTTTCTGCGCACATCCCGCAGGCGATACATTTTTCCATGTCAACGTAGCGAGGGTGCTGTAAAACGGTGACCGTAAAATTGCCCTCTTCTCCGGTAACCGACTGTACCTCTGAAAGCGTGAGCAGCTCGATGTTGATATGCCGGCCGACCTCGACCAGTTTTGGAGAGATGATTCACATCGAGCAGTCGTTGGTGGGAAAGGTCTTGTCCAACTGGGCCATCGTCCCGCCGATGGCCGGTGATTTTTCCACCATGTAAACGTAATAGCCGGAATCGGCCAGGTCTAAGGCTGCTTGCATGCCGGCAATCCCCCCGCCGACCACCAAGACGGCCCCCTGCAGCTGACCGTCAGTCTGGGTATGGTTCATGGGCGTCAATCCTTGTGTTGTTGATTGTTGTTCGGAGTACATCCGCAATAGGTAGCTTCGGGTTATGAGCAAGGCCTGATCGATTTTGAAATCAGACGGTGGAGCCTCGGCAGTGAAGCGAGTATAGCCTGTGCCGTGTCGAGGATTTCAATAAAGCAAAAACGCTACTCTTGACCAAAAGATGCCGTTTGCAGATGGGCGTTATTTATTCTCACAAGCCTTTCCAATGGTCTCGAGCAGTTCATCGTCGGTAAACGGCTTGGCCAGATAATCACTGGCCCCCTTTTTGATGGCCTGAACGGCGTTGGATATGCTGGAGTATCCCGTCATGACAATGATGCACAGCCTGTGTTTTTCTTCCTGAACGGCCTTCAAAATCTCCATACCGTCCATGTCAGGCAGCTTCATGTCCAACAAAACCACGTCATAGGTCCCCTGACGAATGGCCGCTAGCCCATCCTTGCCGGTTTTGGTTAAGGTTACCGCATGCCCTTCTTCCGACAGCACCATCTGGCAGGCATCGCAGATCACCTGTTCGTCGTCAATTACCAGCACGCTGATCGGTTTCATGCGCCCTCCTTCCCACCGGGTTTTTCATCCAGAATGGGGAAATCGATCACAAACCGCGTGCCTTCACCCAGTTTACTGAAGACCCGGATATTGCCCCGATGGTTTTCGATGATGCCGTAGCTGACGGCCAATCCAAGTCCGGTGCCGTCGGACCGGGTGGTGTAGAACGGCTCGAAGATTTTTTTGACGTTCTCGGCGGAAATGCCGCAGCCGTTGTCGGCGATTTCGATCTCGATCCGTTTTTTTTCTGAATCCAGCTTACTTTTTACAGAGACCCGGCCGCGGTCTTTCACGGCGTGCAGGGCATTGAGCAGGAGGTTGATAAACACCTGCTCGACCTGATTCGTATCCAGCAGCGTTTTGACCATGTCCTGTGCCAGGTGCCGTTCGAGGCTGACATGCCGCACGTAAAACTGGTTTTCTACCACGCCCATGGCGGTCCGAATTACATCGTTGATGTCTGCCATGACCTTTTTAGGCGGTTTATCACGGGCGAATTCGAGCAGACCCTGGATAATGGATTTACACCGCAGGGTTTCCCGGATGATAATCTTTAACCCCTTTTCAAGCGAGCTGCCGGGATCGACCTTCTTGCTCATGTTGGAGCTGAAAAGCAGGATGCCGGCCAGAGGGTTATTGATTTCGTGGGCCACGCCGGCGGCCATGCGCCCCAGCGAAGACATTTTTTCCATTTGGGTGGCAAGGTGCGTGATGTGGGTCTGCTGGTTTTCTGCCAGACGGACGCGTTCGATGATGCAGGCGCACTGCTCGGCGATCGTCACCATGAAATCCAGTTCGTCGGAGGAAAACGTGCGCGGTTTGGTCAGGTAGAGCCGAATCAGGCCCCGCATTTTATTTTCAATGGCCATGGGTACGTCTAGAATCATGCGGATGCCCTCATCCCACGCTAGCTGAGGGTATTCCACCCGGGGGGCGTGCCAGATGTCCGTGATGATCTTGACCTTGTGAAGTTCGGATGGATCGTGCAGCAGCTTTTCGGCGGAAACGGGCCCTTTGATTATATAGCGCTCACCCAGGCCATAGGCGGCACCGACATCAAACTGTTGGGTTTCCTGATTGAGAATCCTGAGCAGGGCGCCCTTGGCGTCCATGACATTGGCGGTTTTGGTAACCACCACATTGAGTACTTCCGGGAGGCTGGTGGTGGCGTAAATCGATCGAAGAATATCCCTGAAGACCCTGAAGTAGTTCTCGAATTTGATCGGGAGAGTCATGAACACCTCGCTTCGGTCTTAAATGCTACCTTATCTGGAAAAAGTGAATGACGTTAAATTTTTTACTTTGTGTTGTTTACATGTTTTGAATATACCACCTTTCGACTCGAAGCAACGTCTACAGATCCTAATTTTCGTGGAACAAAAAGAGATTACCACGCCTCGCGTTTCAGTCGCGTGTAAATGAACATAAGCTGTTTTTGGGTCAGTTCAGCGATTTGTTCATTGAGCCATTTCAAGTCCGCAGAAACGATGGCGGCCTTGGCCTCGTCCGACAGGTGGTAATCCCGCAAGGCCTCCGACCCGCCCTCCATCGTGCCATTCCAGGTGTCACGATCCTCTGCGCCTCGATTCAGCACCCGGAAAATCTCACGTTTCTGGATGAGCTTTTCCTCGGCCGTTGCTGTTTTGGGTGCTGAGACGGACGGCAGTTCGGCCTGCTTCTGCTTCACGGCCCTGCCCACCGCGCTCTTGATCTGGTCATCGGTAAACGGCTTGGGCAGATAGTCGAATGCGCCGAGTTTCATCGATTCCACCGCCGAATCGACGCTGGCATATCCGGTGATGACCACCACGATCGTGTCCGGTCGAGCCGACTTGATCAAGCGAACGACATCCATGCCGTCGATGTCCGGTAAGCGCAGGTCGGCGACCAACACATCGCAGCCTTTTTCCCGGAAAATTTCCAGCGCCGCCTGTCCGGTCGCGGCGACAGCCACGTCGTAACCCTCCTCGGACAGCACCATCTCCAGACCCTTGGACACGCTGAACTCGTCTTCCATTATGAGGACGATCGGTGACGTCTTCTCAGCCGTTCGGATTCTTTCTGCAACGGCTACCATGATTCACCTCCCAGTTGTAAAAGGTTTTGTAGTCGGTTTTTGCGATCATGGCATGCCTGGTTTTTAATAACTCTCTCGTCCTTTGAATCGGCCATTTCAATGGTGCCGCAAACATTCACAAGCAAATCTTGTACCCGGGCATCAAGAAGCAGGGCTGATCGAGCCGGTCACAAATATAGGCCTGCAGAACCTGCTCGACTGCGCCGGCCCTTCCTGCAATCACACCGATCCTGTGGCCGTGGAGCATG
>JBATHN010000472.1:0-7536 GCA_049666885.1 Desulfobacterales bacterium | reverse complement strand
GCTCCGGCGCGTCATTTTCGTGCATCGTGGCGGACCTCAAAACCATGAGCGTCTATTCGATAAAATCGATGATATCCTTCAACTGGCAAACTGGCTCAACCGACAAAACTGGCACAACTAAAAAAATGGGCACCTCCGCCCGGATGAGCGGTTGCGAAAGGCGGCTGAAACTCGCCGCCTACGGGTTCTAAGCCCGGACCAGTCCCGTCTTCAAGCAATGATTTCGGATGCCGCTTGAAGATCGTGCCTTTCAAGCGGCACCGGCATGGTCCGGCCTAAGAACCCGTATGCGACTCAGACAGTCAGCCGCTGTTCGCAACCGCTCATCCGGGCTCCGGCGCATCATTTTTATGCACCGTGGTGGCGCGAAGGGTTATGAGTGTTTAGTACAGAAAGAGAAATAAATACAGTGCAGGACCAACGCATCAGAGGCGAGTATTCGGTAAAACCGTTGACATCCTTCGACCGGCCTAACGGGCATAACCGGCTCAACCGACTTAATTTAAAAAGGTAGGCGTTAACTCATGCGGGCCGTCATTCAGAGGGTAAAGGAAAGCATCGTATCCGTAGACGGTCTGGAAGTCGGCCATATCGGTCACGGGATGCTGGTGCTGCTCGGCGTTCACCGGCAGGATACGGACGCCGGTGCCAAGGAACTGGCGCGCAAGATTTCCCACCTAAGAATCTTCGAGGATGCGGGGGGTAAAATGAACCGATCCCTGCTTGATACCGGCGGGGAAATGCTGGTGGTGTCCCAGTTCACGCTTTACGGGGACTGCAGAAAGGGCCGACGGCCTACGTTCGTCGAGGCAGCTCCACCCGCCTTGGCCGAACGGCTTTACACCTGTTTCGTGGAGCGTGTGCGACAAGAGGGTATCGTAGTGGAGACCGGACGGTTCAAGGCGATGATGGCGGTGAGTCTGGTCAACGACGGCCCGGTTACCCTGATACTCGACAGCACTCTCTGATGTCGGCCGATCGCGGTCTTCTCACGTTATCTCGAGGTGATCCATGAGCGCCCATTGCAGAAACCGGGTGTAAACTTGCCAGCTGTGCTCGCCGTAACCGCCGGCCATCAGATAGGCCCTCGGGATCAGGCGCTGCTTTAAAAACTGATAGACGGTCCAATCGCGCGCGAAGAGCTGTTCGAGCGTCAGCCGCAGATCGGCGGTCGAGGGCAGCTCGTCCTTTTCGTATGGATCGGCCCCGGATACAATCACCGCGATGTCGGGCCTTGGCCGGGTGGCCAATTCCCGGAGACCCTCTTCGAGTTTGATGAGATACAATTGATTTTCACCGGCAAAGACCGGGATGTCGATATCGCTGGGGATAAAAGACGGATTGAGCCGGCCGGCCGCGTCCCGTGCCGGGCCGTCGAGCGGCCACCCCCGTCCCATGTGGATACTGAAGGAAACGATCGACGGATCATCGGCCGTCAGGGCCGCGGTGCCGTCGCCCTTGTGGGCATCGACGTCGATCACCCAGGCGGTCTTGATGCGCTTGTCGGCCTGCAGTTTGCGGATGGCAATCACAATGTCGTTGAGCAGACAGAAGCCGTTGCCAAAAGACTTCTGAGCGTGATGCATACCACCGCCGAAATAAAAACAAAAGCCCTTTTCCAAAGCCACGTTGCAGCACTGCCAGGTGCCGGAAACCCTTTCCTGGATACGCTCGAACAAACCACTCAGCGGCTGGGTGGCGCTGAGCGGATCGTAGCGGTGATACTGCCCCTGATGGTCGATCAGTTCGTAAGTCTTGATGATTTCGGTTTCCAGTGCATCGGAAAACAACCGGTCGACGTAAACCGGGTCGTGAACCCGTTCAAGGTCGGCGCGATCCAGCAACCGATGGTCTTTTTCGATGAACCAGTCGGCAATCCTCGGCCCGAGCACCGGGTGTGTCTTTAGGTTTTCAAATGTACGCGCGGCCCGGCTGTCTTTTATCGGAATTTGAATGCCGAATTCGTAGAAACTCGCCTTATGTTCCGGATCGTAGATGATCATTCCAACACTTGGCTTACCTTGTGTCTTTGAGGAAATGTGGACGGACACCAATTCGATCCCGTCGATTACGTCACATGCACCGGATAACAGGGCTTTGCTGCGCCTGATCCTTTAGAAGCCGATAGCATCGCTCGTTATCCCTCAGCCGGGATACCCCCGAGCACAGCGGCACTCGTCCATCCGCCGCAACCCTTCAAGCAGCATTTCCATGAAATTGCCGATCGCAGGGGCGGCTTTTTCTTTTTCCGACAGGTCGGGATGAAACTTGAAGCGGCCTTCATTTTCCATCATGAGGTCGAAAAAGGCCTCTTTGCCACTCTTTTTCCGGTAGGTCGCCCCGATCAGCTCCCCCTGACGGAAGGCCACCTTGGCGGTGCCGTCCGGCAGAATCAATGACAACCGACCAGTTTTCTGGTTCAGGTTCAAGGTCTGAAAAATTTCCGGTGGCGGCATTTCGGACAAGCGCCCCAGCATGCCCGATGCGATCTCCTCCGTGACAGCCAGATTCGATTTGGCCAGTCGCTGAGCCAGCAGTTTGGCCAGATACATCTGAATCGACGGAAAATTGTTGAGAATCTCCTTGAAGTCCTGTCCCTTTATGAAAATTATTTTGGCCGGTTCAACCACCTTTATCGTGGCCCCCACCGGCTCGCCGCTGATCAGGCTCATCTCTCCGAATACATCGCCTTTCTGAAGGGCGGAAAGCCGAACGCCGTCTTCATCGAGCACATCCACTGCGCCCGCCAGAATGATGTAGAGATTTCGGGCCGGGTCCCCTTTCTTCAGAATGACCTCATTCCGGGCAAATCTCTTGAGCTTCAGCAAGGCCACGATGTCGCGGAGATTCTGGTGATCGAGAGCCTGAAATATTGAGAAGTTGCTCAGAATACTGGCCACAGCGTCAATGTTTCGGCTGCGATCTTTCGAACCGGTGGCGCCATTAACGCGATGGCGTAAACGGGGTTCTACCTTTATAACCCCTGAACAACCGCTGCATGCCAGCAGGTCCTCCGGAATGCGGTCGACGCTCTCGAACTCGATGAGAATGCGGGTGAGATCACCTATGAGCGTGCGACACGTTTCTTTTTCATAGGGCGGTGTGACAATAGCGGTGGAAATGAAGGTCTTTTCCTGCTTCAATTCCAGCAGGAGTGCATTGCCCGACAATTTGAATTCGTCGCCCTCGGCATAAAAGGGGCACTGGTCGTTCTCGACCACTCTGAAAACAAGTTCTGAGGTTCGCATACGCGATGTCTCACAGATCAATTCGGGGGTTCAGGAACATTTTACTTGAACGACGCGTTACAGCCGGCCGACCGTTTGGACCACAGGTATTTCATAATTAAGTGACAGTATAACACTTTTTTAATTTGATCGGCAATCGCAAAGCAGCCTCCCAGCGACCTGTCAAAGAGTCTGTTTTATAAGCTTTTCAGCTACAATTGCATTGGCTTGTGCCGGATATACGGCTCTTAGGGTGGCATTTATAACACAGAAATGCGAAATCGTTTACACAGGGACCATAAAACATGGGAAAACGGCTAATGGCCTCACCAGCACCAAATGTATCTGTGCATGTTTATGTCATTTTAAAGCGATGGGGATTGAAAAGAGGCATGTTTTTTGCTTTAAAATAGCTTTTTTTCGACTTCCCTGCGCCGGGCTGGTCACTGATTAGATGACCGCCCACCGTTTCGCACGGTGAAATGAGTTTTCGATGCGAAAGAATTCGTTTTTATTAAATTGTTTTCGAAATCCAACCAGGCGGCTGTTGCATTGAGAATGTATCCGAAATACCGCTTCAACCTCGATCGTCGCTCCGGTCAAGACCGGCGCAGCGGCAAGCGCTTTCAATTTGTCAAACAATTGATCACTGGCCAGCGCGCCAATGCCCGACGCAGCAGTGATCAGAATCGGGTCGTCTATTTCGACCGATACGGGTCAGACTTGTTTGTCGTCATTATTGCCATTCTGGTCTTGAGTGTGGCGGATGCCATTTTGACCATCAATCTGATCAGGCGGGGTGCGGTCGAGATCAACCCACTCATGGATTATTATCTCAAGCTCGGCCCACATAACTTTCTGGCAGTCAAATATGTGTTGACCAGCCTGTCGGTCTTCATCCTTGTAATTTACAGCAATTCCAATTTAAAAAACGGCCGGTTTCCCATCCGCTCGGTTTTCCCCTGGATCATCACCGTCCTGATGTCCGTCGTGGTTTGGGAAATTTATCTGATGATTAAAGTCGTTATATAATGTATGGGCCGGTTTCGGCTTTAAAATATCTTGAGTTGACTTAGAATACGGACACCGACCAGGCAGTAACCTTCGTAGGAGCCCTGTGGGGCTCTGGTAATATGTGTGATTTCAGATCGGTGAAAGACGGTGGGGTGATTGGCGGCAGGAAAGCGGAACTGAATTTCGATCTCCTGCCCCACGTTGAGGTTCCGCAGAATGGCTGAATCTTCGGCTACCAGAAAACAGGTCCCGTTTTGGGAGATATCTTTTAGTTTGAACTGTTGGACGGGAATGCCACTGATCCTCACAACCGCATGGCACTCAGGAGCTAACTGATCTCTTTCTACCGACCGCCGCTCCCCTGAATAATCGTTGGATTCGTTTTCGCTCAAAACGGTTTTCTCCGGTTGACAGTAGACTATTTGTGGATGATTGAGGCCACAGATGGCAAAGTGAGTTTAACAATTTTATATTATAATGAAAACCTTTTCTTTCCTTAGGCTGCCTTATGCATGAGTTTGCGCGCTGAAGTCGCTGATTATTCCCTCCGCTCCCGGTTAGTGAAAACTCCCCGAGGGCTCAAGTAATTCTATCTTTCTTTTTAAACTATGCCCGGCAAGTTTCCGATTTAATAATTCTTGACATCGATGGGCAGATTGAATAAAAAGCGACGTTTATTATTTGAAACCTTTCGGGGTTGCCGATCTTACCGCAGTTGCACCATCTTCCCTGCATTTGCGGTGACCTCGACAATCGCTCACTGCAGACTTAATTTTAAAAAAAGGAGCGGCACCATTGGCCAATCATAAATCAGCCTTGAAACGGGCGCGGCAGAACGAAATAAGACGCCTGCGCAACAAATCGACCAGAACCCGGGTAAAAAATGTGGTGAAAGATGTTCGGCAGGCCGTTGCCGACCAGAGCGGCGCAGATGCGGCAGCCGAATTGAACACCGCCAAGTCGGCGATCGACAAGGCCGCCAAAAAAGGGGTCATCCACCGCAACACCGCCGCCAGAAAGATCTCCCGCCTGACCAAACAGGTCAATGCCGCCGGCAAGTGAGATATCGTCGCTCTAAAAACGGGTGTTTTGGCTTTATGTTTTGGATATCCTCTTTCGACCCGATATCCGAAAACTGAACGTCTCGGGGACGCTCGGTTAAAAAGCCGAGGTCATGCTATTGTATATCGTTTCGGCCAGGAGCCTGGCGGCGCTGTTAATCGCCGCGCGCTTGTTGACATCCGTCGTTAATTTGTCGGCTTCGACGTTGTACGGTTGACTTGCCGACAGCGCATCTGCCCGCCAGAGGACCTTGCCGTTCGTTCCCGTAAGGCGGGCCGCCACCGTGATCCTCACCCGCCGTTCCGCACTGCTCAATTGTGTCCGCAGTGTAACGGTGTTAATCACTACGCTTGAAATCACCCCGGAAAGCTCCGCGTCGGCGGTTTGCCGCTCACTCGCCAGTACACCCTTCGGTCCAAGAGAGAGGAACTCATCGGTCAATTGAGCCGCCAGTACGTTCTCGACACCGAGTTCGGAGGTGCGGTTGTTAAAAATAGTAATGAAGACCCGCTTAACCTCGCCCGGCAATTCACCGCCCCCTGAAAAACGATACCCGCAGGAGGTGATGGTTAAAACGGCCAGAATCACGATTCCGAGTTGGGTCGGGAAAAGATGCCGGAGAGGTGGTCGAGCGGCTGAAGGCCCCGCTCTCGAAAAGCGGTATCCTGTTATTTTACCGGGAATATCCAATTATAACACCTATCTCTCAAATGACGATGTTGACGAGTTTTTTCTTCACAACGATCACTTTTTTGACCGGCCGATCTTCAATGAATTTTTTGACCCGCTCGTCAGTCAGCGCTTTTTTCTTGAGGGTGTCCTCGTCGGTATCGGCGCCGGTGTTAAAACGGCTCCTGAGCTTTCCATTCACCTGCACCACGATTTCGAGTTCGTCTCTTGTCAGGGCGCTTTCACTGAATTTCGGCCACGGCTCCTGAAGAACGCTGGACTCGTGGCCCAGTGCCTGCCAGAGTTCTTCTGCAAAGTGTGGAACTATCGGTGAGAGCAGCAGCACAACGGTGTCCATGGCAAAGCGCATGGTCGCAATGGTTGTGGCAGAGGCCTCGCCCGGTTCGAAAACCGCCATCGTGTTGAAGAGTTCCATGACGGCACTGATTGCGGTGTTAAAGTGAAACCGGTCTTCGATATCCCTCGTAACGCGCTGAATGGTTTCGTGGATCTTGCGGTGCAAGTTGCGGGCGGAAATTTCGAGAAGATCGGGTCGGCCGTCGAACGGAGACGCCGCGTATACCATGTCGATCCAAAGGGTAAAGAAACGCCATACACGGTTCAGGAAACGGTAACCGCCGTCGACCCCCTGTTCGCTCCATTCCAAATCCCTCTCCGGCGGCGCTGCAAAGAGGCAAAACAAACGGGTCGTGTCTGCCCCGTATTTTTCAAGGAGCACATTCGGGTCGACCACGTTTTTCTTCGATTTGGACATCTTTTCGACGCGACCGACGGTCACCGAGCGACCGCATTTGGCACAGCACGGCGCTCCGGCTTTATCGTCGACCTCTTCCGGCAGCAGAAAACCGTGTTCGTCACAGGCGAATGATTCCTTGCACACCATTCCTTGGGTCAAAAGGCGGGTAAAGGGTTCCTTGTAATCGACCAGGCCCAAGTCGCGCAGCACGCGGGTGAAGTAGCGCGAATAGAGCAGGTGCAAAATGGCGTGCTCGACGCCACCGATGTACTGGTCGACCGGCATCCAGTAATCCACGGCATCCCGCTTGAACATCCCCTTGGCGAAACGCGGGCTGCAGTAGCGTTCGAAGTACCAGGAAGATTCGACGAAAGTGTCCATTGTATCGGTTTCACGCCGGGCATCGGCATGACCGCATTGCGGGCAGGAAGTACGGATGAAGCTGTCTAGAACCGGCAGCGGCGAACGACCACCCTCTAGCAGATCGGCGTCCTCCGGCAGAAGCACCGGCAAAGCCGTTTCTGGTACCGGTACGATCCCGCAGTCCGGGCAATGGATCATCGGAATCGGCGCTCCCCAGTAGCGCTGTCGGGAAATACCCCAGTCCCGCAGGCGGAAACTGACCGTCTTTTTGCCGATTCGATGTTTTTCGAGATATTTGGCAATTTCGCCCTGGGCTCTTTTGTTTCCCATCCCGTCGAAGGGCCCCGAGTTGACCAGGATACCTTCGCCGACGTAGGCTTCGGTCATGCTGTCTTCTTCGAGTTCGCTATCGAGGGGCTTGACCACCACAATGACCTCCAACCC
>JBATHN010000471.1:0-2702 GCA_049666885.1 Desulfobacterales bacterium | reverse complement strand
AAGTGAAACCACTTCATTTATCGGGAATAGGGTTCCAGGTTTCAGGTGCCAGGTGTCAGCAAACCCCAAATCCTGAAACCCGAAACCTGAACACTGATTCGGTTGCGGCCCAAGGCCTGTATTAGGTGTTTACGAGACGGTTCCTTTCTAAATAAATTCAGTTGAATTCCAGTGACTGAATTTATAGTCGATCGAGGTTGGACGGCGACCAATAAAAGGAGATGGAATCGTCCAACACGGCAGGAATGCCTTCGTGAATGGTGGGGAATTTGGGTGTCAACCCGATCACTTGGTTCAGCGTTCCGGATATGACCGGAAGCCGCAAATTCCAGCAAGAGATAGCGCCGCTGGGATAGGGATTCGGCTGGGCGGTGAGCCCAAACAGAACATCCAAGAGGCGTGTTCCCACGTAAGAAATTTTTTGGGGTACGTGTATGACGCGAAGCCGAGGATAGTAGGTTTGCAGCGTTTCAAAAAACTCATTCCACGTACATGACAGTTGATCGGCCACCACCCAAGTTCCCGCCCGACCGTTTTCGGCGGCACGTATGAGGGCCTGCGCCGCGTCGATAACGTGTAGATGCGCAAATGGATTGTCGCCCCTTCCCGGAAAAAAGACCCTGCCATGCCGAACCTGGTCAAAAAGCAAGCTGTGGGCCCCGTAAACATGAGGCAGTCGCAAGGATACAAAGCTTATATCAGCTTTTGCCGCCAATTCTTCGAGGCGCCGTTCGGCCTCGAACTTGGCCTGTCCATAACCGGACATCGGCGATGGTTCCGTATTCTGATCGAGCGGTTCGGCGGTATCCCCGTACACCATTAGACTGCCGCCATATACAAAATTTTGGACATGCGCCTCAATCGCGGCCTGCATGAGATTTAGCGAGCCTCGGACGATGGAGGGATACAGTCGCGGATAGGGTTCAAAGGCGGCTCGGGCCCCCAGGTGGATAACGGTATCGATTCCGTTCAGGATACGACGCAGGCTTTTGGGGCTGCGCACATCTGCCTGCATAATTTCGGCGTCCAGATGTCTCAGCATGAGACCGCGTACGGGACGCCTGACCATCAGCCTTGGGCGCATACCCCGCTCGGAAAGCTGCCTGGACACCTCGATGCCGATGAAGCCGGTGGCACCGGTGACAAGAACCTTTTTCACGATCGATCCTCCTGCAGCGATAGGGCGAGCAGTCGTTTTATGCGATTTAAGGCGACACAGCAAACAACTGTGTATCCGGCCGCCCAGACCGGAACGTTGAACGTCAACCGGCATTGATCCGGGCCGCGGGGGTCTACCCGATGACCAGTGGCGGCCACGCCGCCCACCCGCCAGTCCCAGTAATGCTCCGGTTCGAACGTGTCGATGATAAAAGGCACCCAGACACCGAAAGGAGTCCGGATGCGGCCCGTCAAGCCGGCGCGGATAAACCGCTCGGTGCTGTCGACCTCCCGCACCGACGGTCCCCAACGGGTCCAGGTCTGTGTGTCCGTCAGCAGACGCCATACACGAGAAACCGGTGCATCGATCTGGGTTCCCACATCAAGTGTCAATCGCATTTTCAGTGCTTTCGGCTCGGTTAGGAGACCTTTACGTCAAAGGATCTATCGCATGATTTTTCAGGTCCTCAAAACTCACGCTCTCTAGAACCTTTTCATGCGTCGCCGGCAAAATGACCGGTGGTGCCACCCCGGCATCCAATGCTTCTTTCCAGCGGGAGGCACACAAGCACCATCCGTCACCCGGTTTGAGACCGGGAAAGGTGTGCGCAGGCGATGGCTTCGTCAAGTCGTTGCCTTGCGCCGTTGTGAATGCCAAAAATTTTTCGGTCACCTGGGCGCAAACCACATGCGTGCCGAGGTCGCTGCGCCCGGTCTCACATTTTCCGTTACGACGAAAACCTGTCAGTGGTGAGGTACAACAAACCTCGAGCTTGTCTCCGAGAACATTTTTTGGGTCTGTCATTTAAAAACTCCTTATGCAGTGGCAAATCGATCAAAGAAATTATCTGCGATCGAAGTAATTAATGAAGTAAATTAATCACCGTCAGGGTAATGACAAGGGATTTGAGGCTCCACGCGATTGTCCGAATCCAATTCGTGGCGACCAAACGCCGAATCAACACCTCTTTCTTACCGGACCTCAGCCGATTGTGAATCGGCACCTGCAAAAGAAATGTCGAAGACCAAACGATGACAACCAGAACAGTAGAAATAAAAGCACCAGGGGTGCCGGCATCTAACAGCCACCAAGTCGTCATCCCGGCCTCAGATATCATCAGCGGTAGAACAATAAACGAAATCCTGTTGACATACCATCTGTGGTAATCGATGAAGATGTCGGGTGGAATTCGATGAAAGCCAGGGTATATGATGACTTGAACCAACCATATAAGAATCAGCAGTCCCCAGCTTATTGCCAGGTTAAACATCATCAGTAGCAATGAAGATTCGTCCCCCTCTTTTTACAATTCGTGTCTGTATTTATGGTTAAACCTCTTTCTTGACAGGTGTTGACCGACTCATTAGGTTTTAGCTCTTATCCAAACGTATTTATTAGAGTCTTAGATTGTAACTTATCCGCAAGATGCGAAGATGTGTTGTTAATGTTAAACCACTTGATTAACCAGGAATAGGGTTTCAGGTGTCAGCCCAGCCGCTGGCCTGAAAAGCGGCCAGTTTGATCGAGAAAGAAACTATGCCAT
>JBATHN010000470.1:0-7425 GCA_049666885.1 Desulfobacterales bacterium | reverse complement strand
CCCAAATGAAGATCGGAAAAAGAGACGCCGACAAACGGAAAGAAAGAAAGATCTACGTCTCCACCGACCGTAAAGGGTCGACCGGTCATTTCCTTCACTTTGTTTTCAAGCAAAGGTTTGTATTTTTGCGCGTCAACAAAGAAAGGCAAAACGAGAAGGATCAGGATGATCAGGGTCACCACCCCGCCCACTGCAATCAGTGCCCATTTCAATGCGTTTTTCATGCCACACTCCTTCTATTAGAGTTCAAATCAACCGTCTGGCGCCAATCAATTTTTCACAGTTGCCTTGTGGTAGGATCCTTTTTTTCGGCTGCGATGCAGGCGGACACCTCTTCGGTGAATGTCCGGGTGATGGTCTGGATGACCGGATGCCCGACCGAGGCGAGCTGCAGCCGGCCGATCGATCCAATCGGCAGGATGTCGATCGTCGTGCCGGTGATAAAAGCGGCCTCTATCTGGTTGAGATCATCCCTGTGCAACATCTTTTCCTGAACGTCGATTGACAGCACTCGGCAAAGGGCCATGACATGCTGGCGGGTCACCCCCAAAAGGACGGCGTCGGATGGCGGTGTGCAGAGTTGGTGGTCGATCAGAAAGAACAGGTTTGACCGTGTGCCTTCGGATATAAATCCCTTGTCGTCCACCAGTAAGGCTTCGTATGCGCCTGCGGCTTCCCGGACAGCTCTGACGCGCTCGCGGTATGAGGTCTTGACGGCTTTTATTTGCGGGTTTCGACGTTCACCATCGTAGAGAATGGTATGGACTCCCTGTCGATACGCCCCATGATCCGGGAAATCCTGCCGGACGAAATAGGTCAGAAAAATCGACCCCTCTTTTTCCGGATACCACACCAATTTAACGTTGATGTCGGCGCAGCCGTTTTTTTTCACCAGTTCATTGATTTCAACCCGCACCTGCGCGGGCGGTTTTTCAATACCGGAGCCCATCAGTGCCGCCGATCTTTGCATGCGGGCCAGATGAT
The DNA here is from genome assembly GCA_049666885.1 of Desulfobacterales bacterium. Taxonomy (GTDB): domain Bacteria; phylum Desulfobacterota; class Desulfobacteria; order Desulfobacterales; family SG8-13; genus JARFQH01. Next base: position 6,441 of record JBATHN010000470.1, on the reverse strand, counting down.
CTTCGAAAAACAGTGGAACGCCCTCAATCAACTTGATAACCTCGTACACGCTGTTGCCGTCGATACGATCGAAAATGGCCGCCTCACACGAAGGGTGCAGTTCACCATTTACGAAAAGATGGTCGAAAACGGCGTCACATTTCACTTGCCGGTACCTGAAAATGGGTGTTGAATTAAGTAAACAGGAATTCAATCGGTATTTTGGGACTCATTACGGTTGAATTCGTTCGGTTTTTTCGGAAAGTCGCGCACGCTTCCGGTGGTTTACAATCCGATTGTAAGTTATGTCCATTTTTAAAAAAGTCAAAATGATGAAAAGAGACGGAATGAGTTATTACAGGAATCGGAGACCGACGGAATTTTTACTTACGGGTCTTGCGCTGAAAGGCGACGGCAAAACCCTTTTCATTGGATCGAACGATCCGGCCGGTAACTCTAATCGGCTTTTTGACATCCGTCAGGGAAAAAGAGAGTCGAATTTTTTCGCCGACGGGCGGGGGGGTGGGGGTTTCGATAAACACACCGACGTTACTGATGTCGAGGATGAAATCCTGGCTCAGGAGATTATTGACTTCATAATCGACCAAAATCGTTCGATTGCGCCGGTGATCGGCGCGACCGCTCTTGTACTTCCGACGATCCAGTTGACCCAGCAACTCGAGCTGCTGGGAGATGGTCATGTCACAGATCAAATCGATCAGACGCGCCGTTATTCTGGTTTCGTCAGAAATGGGGTCTTTGCCATTCGGCATTCGTTCTAATCCTTTACGGTTATGAAGCAGCAAGGGAGAAAAAAGGAGCGCCCCCGACACCTTTACGAGCTCTGAAACGGCGGTAACTCTCTATCGAGAGCTCGGAGAGTTGCACCACCAAACAGTGCGGCCAAGCGGTTAACTTGATAATTCCCTTTAACTCTCTATAGGGTCACCACAGATTCCCTCTCCCTGGGGAGAGGGTTAGGGTAAGGGGATAAAATCAAACGGCTTTGATACCCTGCAGCTTGCTGCAGGGAGATTCATTTGCACGGCGGTGGCGTATTCAACAGTTCGATGATGCGGTGAGCCTGTTTCTCCTCGGCCAATTGCAACGCGGTTTTCCCGTTGCCATCCATGAGCTCGAGGTCGGGACAGGCGGCCAGCAGTGAACGAACGACGTCTTCGTGGCCGCTTCTGACGGCCAGCATCAAGGTTGTGTTGCCTTCCTTGTCGACCACGTTGACATCGGATCGGCTTTTTATCAGTTGTCGGGCAATCCGGTCGTGGCCGTCAATGGCTGCAAACATTAACGCGGTTCGGCCCATATAGTCTTTCATTGAGATTTCGGCACCCGATTGCAGGAGATCCTGCACAATGTCATAATGGCCATTACCCGCCGCAAACATCAATGCCGTCGAACCGTTTCTGCTGACCGCGTTCACCTGGGCTTTTTGCCTCAGTAAAATGCGAACGATGTCTTTGTGGCCGAACTGGGCAGCCAGCATCAATGCCTCCCATCCGGCGTCACCTCTGGTGTTGGCATCGGCTCCGTTGGCGATCAGCAGTTGAACGATCTCCGTATGGCCATTCATGGAGGCCTGCATAAGGGCCGTCCAGCCGGATGAATTCCGACCGTCGGGATCGGCACCCGAGGCGAGCATTTGCCGCACGTCATCCAGCAGGCCCATTTCGGCGGCGGTGACCAGAGACTCAGACGGGTCGGCTGCCTTTCCAATGCCGAACGGCGCCAACGCAAACCATAGCAGGACATAAATGATCAAAAATTTAGGCGTACGGGTGTGAATGTTTATCATGTTCTTCTCCACTCAATTATTTATTATCATAGCAGATCGACCTGCCAATCTCAAATTTTTCTTCAGAATGGACGGACCCCAATCGTCGATGGCTAAATGTTCTTGCCGTACTCGAATTCTGCTGCTAAGTAAGAATAAACACCTTATCTCAACCCATACAATCTTACATTTTTATCGATTCGGAGTCTGTTCAAATGGAAGAAACGATCCGCCTGACCGAAGACCTGATTCGGTTCAAATCCACTCACAGCAATCCGTCTGAAATTCAGCGCTGCGCCAATTACATCGAAGATTTTTTCAGTGCCAACGCCATCGATTACCAGCGGTTGAACTTTCAGAACTACCCCTCCCTTCTGGCCGTGCCGCGAAGCGGACAGTTTGCCGTTATCCTGATGACCCATATTGACGTGGTGGAGGGCGCAGACGCGTTGTTCGAGCCCCGGCGGCAGGACGGCAAGCTCTTCGGTCGGGGCAGTATCGATGACAAGTATGCGGCCGCTCTTTCGCTGGTGCTCCTCAAAGAGCACGTCCAGCGGTGCCGCAAACGGGGCGGTGGTCAGCAGGACCTGCCTTTCGGCATTCTGATCACCACCGACGAGGAAATCGGTGGGGTCAACGGCGCCAAGAAAGTGCTGCCACTGGTTAAAGCCGATTTTTGCATCGCCCTGGACGGCGGCAGTGTTGACAAAATCGTCGTCAAAGAAAAGGGGATCCTGCGCCTCAAGCTGATCACCGAAGGTAAATCCGCTCATGGTGCCCGGCCCTGGCTCGGTGAGAACGCTATCGAGAAGCTGATCGAAGATTATCGTGTTATCCGGACCTTTTTTAAAGATACCTTGCCCGACCATTGGCACCGGACCATCAATTTCAGCCGGGTCAAGGCAGGGGCATCGGTCAACCAGGTTCCGGACAGTGCCGAGGCACTGTTCGACATCCGCTATACCGAAAACGACAATGTAGATGCACTGGTCGAGACTATGCAGGGAAAGATCGGAGGCCGTCTGGTGATCGAGGAAAAGGAACCGCTTTTCATGGGAGGTGAATCCCCTTACCTGGACGAGCTTCTGAAAATTGCAGCGGGGACCGGAACCGGTTTCGAACATGGCGCCAGTGACGCCCGCCACCTGAGCCAGTTCGGAATCAAAGGGATCGTCTGGGGCGCAGACGGCGATATGAGCCAGCACACGGCCGAGGAACACGTCAACATTGCCAGTGTCTTCAAGCTTTACGAAGTCCTCGATAAATATCTGGACAACCTGGCAGCCGTGCGGGCGGATTGATCCATTCGATACGCGTTCGCGACTTGTAAATCATTGCTCCGGCGCGTCTTTTTCATGCACCGTGGCGCCTCGCGGGGTCATGAGGGGTTAGGTTTCAATTTTTAGGCTTTAAGATAAAGATTTATGCAAGGCCAGAGGGAGAAAGCTGTATTGTAATAAGCCGACGACCGATAACGCAGTCCAAAACCTTTATCTCAAAGCCTATAGTTAGAGGGGGGTGCCCCTGTCCGCATAACATGGAACCCAAAGGAGGTAGACGATGAAACGATTGGCGGTTTTGGTGAGTGTGCTTGTGCTTTTCTTGGCAGGTACTGCCATTGCAGGGCCCAAACAGGGAGGAACTCTCGTGTTCGGTCGCGGGGGAGACAGTGTCGGGCTGGATCCGGCCTACGAGACCGATGGAAACTCCTTCATGATCTGCGACAATATCTACGAAGCACTCGTATTTTATAAAGATGAGTCCACTGCGTTGGAACCGGGTCTGGCCGAGTCCTGGGATATTTCACCGGACGGATTGACCTACACCTTCCATCTTCGCAAGGGTGTCAAATTTCACGACGGAACGCCCTTCAATGCCGATGCCGTCGTGTTTTCCATCGGCCGCATGATGAAAGACCGCAATGTAAAATTCTTCGGCAAACCCCTCGAAGTCCCGGCCCAGGAGAGACCACCGGAGTATTGGGTGTCCATGGAAATGGATGACACCGTCGGCGCCATTGAGGCTGTGGATGAATACACCGTCGTCTTCAAACTCAAACGGGTGGAAGCGCCATTTCTGGCCAACATGGGGATGGATTTCGCCGATATTATCAGCCCGACGGCCTTCATGAAAAACCCCAAAGAGTTCATTCGAAATCCTGTCGGCACCGGCCCGTTTAAGTTCGTGAAATGGGTCAAGGACGACCGGATCATTCTGGAGAAAAATCCCGATTACTGGGACAAATCCGGCGGGCCTTATATAGACCAGCTCATCTTCAGATCGATCCCGGAGAACTCGGTCCGTTTTCTGGAACTTAAAACCGGCAACATTCACATCTGTCAGTTCCCCAACCCGGCCGACATTGCGTTGGCGGAAAAAGACAAAAACCTCATTCTGCCGACCCAGCCGGGAATGAACATCGGCTACCTGTCATTCAATCACACCAAGGAGCCTTGGAAGAGCAGCGTTGACATACGCAAGGCCATTGCCTACGCGATCAACCGCAAGGCTATCGTGGACAACATCTACCAGGGGATGGGGCAGGTTGCAAAGAACCCGATTCCGCCCACCATGTGGGGATACAACGACAAGGTTCCCGGATTTGCGTATGACCCTGAGAAGGCCAAGGAACTGTTGAAAAAGGCCGGTTTTCCCGACGGTAACGGACTGGGCGAGATCACGCTGTGGTCGATGCCGGTACCCCGGCCTTACAACCCCGATGGTCTGAAGATCGGCGAAGCTATGGCGGCAGATCTGGCCAAGGTTGGGATCACGGCCAAGGTGGTCACCTTCGAGTGGGGGACCTACCTGAAACGCCAGCGGGAACAGCCGGAGGACATGGATCTTTTTCAGCTCGGCTGGACCGGCGACAACGGCGATCCGGACAACTTTCTGGCCGTGCTTTTCGACGGCCTGGCCTCATCGGCTATCCGGACCCAGTGGCACAACGAGAAGTATCACGAACTCATGGTCAAAGGGCGCCAAACCATCGATCAGAACGAAAGGGCTAAAATCTACGAAGAGGCCCAGCAGTTGATCTACGACGAGGTTCCCGTCATTTCGGTGGCCCATTCGACGGTTATCTGGCCGGCGCTTAAAAATGTGAAAGACTTCAAACTGCACCCCACCAGCTCGGTGCGAATGAAAAACGTCTGGTTGGAGTAACCCCCGCCTATTCGATATATCTCTGAATTAGGTGGGTAAACGGTCAGATTGAAATGAGAAACCGGTCAAGGGGAAAGCAGGGCCTCTTGCCTTGGGGCTCGCAAAAAATAAATGGGTGATTTTGGGCGTCGAGGCGCCCGGCCGACAAGGCGGAAAATCGCAGGAATATCTGGATATTCCGAGATTTTGCACCGGCAGCCGGACGGGAGACATCGGCACCCATAATGGTCAGCGAGTCCTTAGTGGTTCTGCTCTCCCGGTTGCCGTGCGCGAAACCTGGATGGGCACTGACTAAGAGGTAAAATCGATTTTCATGCTGGCATACGTGATTCGAAGATTATTGATCCTGATCCCCACGCTGCTGGGGGTTTCCGTCATCGTCTTTCTCATGTTGCATATGACGCCCGGCGACCCGGCAGAACTGCTGTTGGGTGAACGCGCCACGGTTGAGTCCTTGGCGCAGATGCGAGAACACCTCGGACTCAACGAACCTCTTTATGTCCAGTACGGCCTCTTTCTCAAGCGGTTGTTGAAAGGCGACCTGGGGGAGACCATCTGGACTCGCCAGAAGGTCTGGACCGAGGTGCGACAACGGTTTCCGGCCACCATTGAACTGTCCATCGTGGCGCTGTGCATCAGCTGCTTCTTTGGTGTCCTTTTAGGGATTATTTCGGCCACCCGGCAATATTCTATTTTTGATTATGTCAGCATGCTCGGGGCGCTGGCAGGGGTCAGCATGCCGATCTTTTGGCTGGGGCTGGTATTCATGCTGATTTTCTCCCTCAACCTCGGTTGGCTGCCGCTCTCGGGTCGCTTGAGTATCGGGATCGATTTGGAAGTGATCACCAATTTTTACATTCTGGACGCCATCCTGACCCGCAACTGGGCGGCCCTGCGGGATGCCGTGTGGCACATCATCATGCCGGCGGTGACCCTAAGCACCATCCCCACCGCCATCGTGGCGCGGATGACCCGTTCGGCTATGCTGGACGTGCTGCGCCAGGATTATATCAAGACGGCCAAAGCCAAAGGTCTCTCGAACCTCACCGTCATCTTCAAACATGCCCTGCGCAATGCCCTCATTCCGGTTGTCACCACCATCGGGCTTCAGTTCGGCGTTCTGCTGGGCGGTGCCATTCTGACCGAGACCATATTTGCCTGGCCCGGTGTGGGCAAATGGATGTACGATGCGGTCATGCAGAGAGACTACATGGTCATCCAGGGCGGCACGCTTTTAATTGCCGGCCTCTTTGTTCTCATAAACCTGTGTGTCGACCTTCTATATGCGGTCATTAACCCGAGAATGAGTGTGCAGTGATAAAATCGCCTTGGGGCGATTTTATGAAACGCGGCTTTGCCGCTCAAAAACGCTGAGTGCAAGCTGGCTGCTGGCTGCGGCGGGACAACTGAAAGCCTCATGTCGGCTTATCGATGACGACCGGGCGCGACAACAATAAAGATCCGCATCTCCGTTACCCGATGGTGGAACAAGTGAGCCAGCTGTGGCG
>JBATHN010000469.1:0-3614 GCA_049666885.1 Desulfobacterales bacterium | reverse complement strand
AATCAGTTCCGTACCGCTCAAAGAGTCGATGCCTTGACTCGTTAGTTCGATTTCCGGATCGATCTTTTGATTACTTGTCAACTGGGAAAAGAGTTCACCTACAAGGATGTCGATATCTGCCCTGGTGACTGCCTTTGCTTCCACTAAATTTGTCTTTTGCGGTTCAATAGCAGCTTGGTTGGCAATCGGTTCTCGCAGTCGGACGTACTGCGTTAGAGAAAGGGATCTTCCCCGATCAAACGGAATTTCCAGGGGTCGAATTTCTTTACGAGCAGGCGCTTCCACCCCCTTGACCAGAATATGCGCATTGGAACCGCCGAAACCGAAACTGCTGACACCGATGACGGCCAGATGATCGATCTCGGTTTCTTTGTTTACTACACGGATATTGTTGGCGTCAAAGTCAATATACTTGTTGGCGTGGTGAAAGTGTAGATTTGGTGGAATTATGCCGTAGTGTAGGCTAGCGACCGATTTAATCAGTCCGGCTATGCCTGCTGCCGATTCCAGATGCCCGATATTTGATTTTACCGAGCCGACGTAGCAAGCATCATTTCTGCCTCTGGCGATCGTGTTTTTGATTGCCGAAATTTCAATGGGATCGCCGATTTTGGTCCCTGTCCCATGACATTCGACATAGGAGACATCTTGAGGGCGGATCCCCGCGTCATGACAGGCGGCCGTTATCAACTCTTCCTGGGCCTCCGGATGTGGCGCCGTAATCACCTGAGCTCGGCGCCCGTTTTGGTTAATGGCGGATCCGGCTATCTCGGCGTAATATTTTCCTGCCAAAGATTTATTGACCAAAAGGACAAGGCCGCCCCCTTCGGCGCGAACGTATCCGTTGGCAGAGTCGTCAAATGCCTTGCACCTGTTGTCTTGAGACAAGAATCCGGAATTTCGCATGTTTATGGAAAACTCTTCATCCAACAGCATATTGACACCGCCGGCAATGGCGTAATCCACCCGCCCGGCCTCGATATCTTTCATCGCGTAATGGACAGCTACCAGCGAAGACGAGCAAGCGGTGTTGGAAACCCAGCTCGGCCCCCTTAAATCGTAGTGATAGCTGATTCTGGCGGCGATAATGCTTGAATTGGTTCCGGTGGGATAGAAGACCGAATTTTTGTCACCTGAATACTCCTGATTCCAAACACCGATGTAGACACCGACCCTACTCTTGTCCAGCGTTTCCGGATCGATGCCGGCATCTTTCCAGAGCATTTCGGTCAATTCCAGCGCCAGTATCTGTTGAGGATCCATTGTACGCGCTTCCGCCGAGGAGATATTGAAGTACCGGTGATCGAACTTGGTCATTGTTTCATCCAGATAACCCCCTTCGGATCCAGCTCGACCGGCCGCAAGCTGCACCTGGTCTTCTTTACTTAACAGCATTTCCCAAAATTGAGTCAGCGTTTCCACGGAAGACGGCAAGCGGCAACTCATTCCAGAAATGACAACGTCGTTTTTCCGCTGAATTTCCCTACCCTCCTGTTCAACCTGCTTATCCACGCCAAACCGATCGATCAGCTGGTCGATGGTTTTATAACGGTAGAAATCCTGTGGGGCCAGAGATGGAAAATACGGTTGCAATAGGACCGACAGCTCGGCAAAGTCCAGAGAGCCAAGCCCCTGATAAGCCAATGCGGTCATAAAATCTAATCCTGGCTTGAATGCACCGATAGTCTTTCCCAATTTTTCGAGGAAAACGCCCTGGTCGAATTGTTTCCGCTGGTATGAAATCCAGTTAATGTCATCCTCACCCCGAAACATGGATGAACCGTATGAATAATCCCGGAATATCTCACAGCACTTCTGCAGCACTGGATGAAAACCAATTTCTATGAAATCCAGATGAAAGTCATCATACCGATCCCTAATGCTCTGCATGGACTGAATAAAATCAATAGGGCTGACCAGCCATTCGTGCCAATAGCCATCCTCAAGCCTGGTCTCAAACCTCGTGGTGACGCCTGAAACAAAAGTACCTTCTGCGACCTCATCCGATTTGATGCAAGGCAGTTGATCGGCAAACCGCCGGTAATCAGGATGGTGCCACGGATGGGTGAGTTTCATTCTCACAAAATCCGGATGTTCCTGGAGAAATTCGTTCATATCTCCGGCATACCCACTTAGCGTAACATGCTTTCCGTTTTTGACGTTAAAATTGAAGGAGGAGAGATTGACCGACAGGTTATTTATCTGTGTATCGAACAATGTACCATGTGCCATCACCCCATCCAGGTGAGAAGCCGCTTCCCCAATTCGAAACGCCAGTTGGAGAACGTCTTCAAGCGAATAAAAACCGGCTTGGTAAGCCGCTGCAAATTCTCCCGTACTGTGCCCAATCACCACATCCGGACGATAACCCCATTGGTGCCAGATATCTGACAGGCATATTTGCGATACCACGGTGAACAAGGGGCTGTATGGGCAGCGATGCCGGCCGATTTCGCGATTCCACAGTTGTTCCAGGTTCAAGTTCATTTTCGAGCTGAGGATGTCTTCTATCCGGGACCATTGTGCTGAATGTTTTAAAAGTCTGAAACCGGTTTCACTGCTATGTGTTCCTTCGCCCGAATATACAAATATTGTTTTTTTCATCTAACATATCTCCCATTTCATGTTCCAGTCGACGACACACAAGGCATCTTTAAAAGATCCGCAGTCGCTTGGCTTCCATGCGTAAACACAGTATTATCCACGTTGTGGAGAATACTGAAATCAAGTACTCTCAGGTGGCTATAGCCTCCGGCAAATGAAGAAGGAGTATACGACCGGTTAACTTTATACTATCGAACGTCAATTATCTGTTGCCGTTGCATTCTACTCATTCGACCGTGTTGAAGAATTCCGGTTTTTTGACTCTGAAGTCGAGGGTAGGTCATGGTGATGTGAAAATAACTCTCATCGGAGAGGCGGGTTTTCCCTTGTCATCAAGACCACATGTACCCTTTCGGGCTGGAATTAGCACCTTCAGGAAAAAAGGTTGCTGGGCGATCACCGGGCCAGTTCCCTAACGCCGCTCTTCATGCCGGATAAAAACATTAGTTTGACTTTAAAACTTGATTCAAAAATGTCAAGGATGGTTGAATAAAAATTTGATGGCTTTTGTTTAGAATGCCGAACCCATGACGAGTCGGTGCTGAAAACTATTCCTCTGTTTTTACAATAAATTTTTCTAAATCGTGCCATCAAAATTGCGCTAATCCGACCATTAATGCCTGAAAATATGAATATTTTTTACGTGTGCCCCAAGAAACCAACCCGGTAAAAACGGCAAAGAGATCTTTTTCAAGCTTCAAATCTCCCGGATCCTTTATTCCAGCCACGGGTTATAAAGTGAGCCAAAGTGGTCTTCTGCGATTACATGGTTGAGATTATCGGGGAGATCTATTGTCCCGACAGTGTCAGTGGTCATCCAAAAACCATTACCCGCGCAATGGTTGGTCTGCATTACCTGGAAAACAAAAATCACGAAGTGGGGGCATGATAAAAAAATATAGGCCATAACCATCAGAGATTACGGCCTAAAAGAATTTGTGGTGGCGATGCAGGGATTCGAACCCCGGACACTGCGGATATGAGCCGCATGCTCTAACCGACTGAGCTAC
>JBATHN010000468.1:0-13981 GCA_049666885.1 Desulfobacterales bacterium | reverse complement strand
GTGTTGGGCGGAGAATTTTACCCTTGGTCGGTCGGCACCGGATCAAACCGATTCGGAAGTGACACATCAAATGCATGTGCAGGCGAAAAGGCCTTGTCAGTCGCTTTTATTATTTTGGTGTTGTTTTAAAGGAGCCGGTCGGGGTCCGTGGAAGTACGATATAGTGTCCATCCGCGGTTTCATAACGGGCACTGATAAGTTTCCGAACCAGAAATGTGCAATTGTTCGCAAGTTCAAGGAAATCAGCGGCATTGCGCGGAGGCACACTCTTTTATGCCGCACAAGCGATTCCAGACCTGTCACGCCCAAGGCGTGATTGACACCGACCTGTCCCGAAGCAGGCGGGGAATTGCGGAAAAGGGCCATTTATGGACGGAAACTATCTAAAATTCTGCATCTTCCTCCTTGATGATCGCGTAAATCTCTTCGCGATCAGCGGCCTTCAATAGCCTTTCTCTAAATGGGTCGTGTTTGAGTAATTTCGAAATTCTTGCCAGAAGTTTTAAGTGAAGCCCGGTCGAGTTTTCCGGTGTCACCAGTAGAAAAAAGATGTGGGTAGGACGGTTGTCCATCGATTCGAAATCGACCCCTTTACGGCTGAGGCCGAATCCGAGGACCAATCCGTCCAGGTCCTTCAGTTTTCCGTGGGGAATGCCGATACCGCTGCCGATTCCGGTGCTGCCCAGCCGTTCTCTTTCCATCAGAACCCGCACGAGTTCCTCCCGGTTGACTTCCTTTAAACGAGAAATCGGCTCAACGAGCTCTTCCAGGATTCCTTTTTTATCCTGCGCCTTCAGATCGGCGAGAATCGCGTCTTTGGGCAATACATCCAGGATTTTCATATGAAATTTACCAATCGATTAAATGCCCGTGACAAGGCCGTGTAATACTATCGGTATCGGCACCGTAAGCTGGGCCACACTTCTGCCGACCCCATAAAATGCGGTTAACTGCTGGGTTGAATCAAGCCGAGGTGACCGTCTTTGCGACGATAGAGAACATTCACCCGATCGGTTTGAGCGTTGGTGAATACCAAAAAATTATCGTCTAGCAGATCCATCTGCATCACCGCTTCTTCGACATCCATCGGTTTATAATCGATGTTCGTGATCTTGATCTGAGGTCGGTGGTCATCTTCTGCCATATTGACCATGAATTCCGGTGGTATGTCTTTGATGCTGGATTTGGCCCCACCCCTCCGTTCCCGGGTCTTCTGTTTGCCTTTTTTTAATTGTTTTTCCAGTTTGTCCATGACCATGTCGATAGCTGAATACATATCATTGATTTCTTCTTTGCCGATGAGATTGAGGCGGTCTCCGGTTATATTTATTTCGGCGATATGGCGAAATTTTTCAACCGAAAGGACAACGCTGGCTTCGGCCGGGTTATCCAGCAATCTGTCAAAGCGATCGAGCTTTTCTTTGACGTAGGTTTTCAAATGTTCCGAAGGTGGCAGGTTTTTAAATGTCACGGAGATTTGCATGTAAAAACTCCTTAAATCTGTTTGCGCCTGCTGGACGGTAGTAGATTCAGCATCTCACGGTACTTTGCAACAGTACGGCGGGCGATGTCGATGTGTGACTCCTTCAGCATTTTTGCGATCTTGTCATCGCTGTATGGTTTACGCGGGTTTTCACTGGCGATGATCTGTTTGATTTTCTCCTGCACGCTGACCGAGGCGATCGCACCACCGTGGTCGCGTTTAATAGAACTGTTGAAGAAATATTTCAACTCAAAAATTCCCTGCGGCGTATACGCATACTTGTTGGTCGTGACCCGGCTGATGGTTGATTCGTGCATGCCGATGTCTTGGGCGACATCCCTGAGCACCATCGGTTTCAAATGCGTGATGCCCTTTTCGAAAAATCCTCTCTGGTACTGCAGAATGCTCTCCATTACCTTGTAGATCGTCTTTTGGCGCTGGTGGATACTCTTTATCAACCAGGCGGCCGACCGCAACTTGTCTTGAATGTAACTGCCTGCCTCGCCGGAGACCTTGTCCTTGGCGCCGATCGATTTCCTATAAAACGGGTTGACCCGCAGCTTAGGCATACCGTCGTCGTTGAGCACGATGACAAAGTCGTTGTCCATTTTGTAAACGTAGATGTCCGGGGTGATGTACTGGGGCGTATCGTCGGAATATTCGCGGCCCGGCCGGGGTTCGAGGCTCTTGATGATATTGACGGCCGCAACGATCTCATCCATGCCGACCTTCAGGGTGCGGCCGATGGCCTTGTAATTTCTCTTCTCGAGATTTCCGAGGTGATTCTTGATGATTTCAGTGACAAGCGTATCGTCGATTTTGAGATGCCGGGCTTGGATCATCAGGCACTCGCTGAGATTCCGCGCGGCCACCCCGATCGGATCGAAGGTCTGGATGAGCGCCAATACCTCTTCGACTTTTTCCATTTCGGCACCCGTTATCCGGACAATTTCTTCCAAGGCGACATCGAGGTAGCCGTCCTGGTTCAGATTGCCCACGATCAGGCTGCCGATGTTTTCCTCCAGCTTGTTCGGTGAGGTCATCAGCAGTTGCCAAAGCAGATGGTCGTTAAGGGTTTCCTTGCGGGCGATGAAAGCATCGTATTTCGGGGCTTCCCGGCTTTCTCCTTCGTAATTTACCCGGCCGGGCGTGTTGTATTCATCGAGATAATTGCTCCAGTCGATATCGTCTTGAATTTTATCTTCGATCGTCACCTCTTTAGCGTCGGCCCCGTCGTCGACGACCGGTTCGGTCGGCTCCAGTAGCCGATCGTCGCCGGGTGCATCCTGCAGCTCTTCAAGCGCCGGGTTCTCCTCGAGTTCCTGGCGAATGGTGTCCATCAGCTCCAGCCGCGAGAGCTGCAGAAGCTTGATCGCCATCTGCAGCTGGGGAGTCATGATCAGCTGCTGCGTCAGTTTAAGCTGTTGTCTGAGTTCGAGTGCCATATTTTTTAAAGTCTAAATTCGTCTCCGAGGTAAATTTTTCGAGCAATTTCACTGGATGTTATGTCTTCGGGGGTTCCGGCGACGACCACCTTGCCCTCGTTCAGTATGTAAGCGGTGTCACAGGATTGCAGCGTATCGCGCACGTTGTGATCGGATATCAGAACCCCGATCCCGCGTTTTTTAAGATGCCCGATAATCTTCTTGATGTCAATGACCGCCAGGGGATCGACCCCGGCGAACGGTTCGTCGAGAAGCATGAACTTCGGATTGGTCGCCAGCGAGCGGGATATCTCAAGCCGCCGCTTTTCGCCTCCCGAAAGCACGGCGGCTTTTTGACCCGCAAGGTGCTTGATGCCCAGTTCTTCGAGCAGCAACTCCGCCCGTTCTTCCTGCTCCACCTTGTTCATGGCGAGGGTTTCGAGAATAGCCAGGATGTTTTGTTTGACCGTCAGCTTCCTGAAAATCGAGGGCTCCTGTGGTAAATAACCGACACCCTTGCGGGCCCGAAGGTGCATGGGGTAATCGGTCATATCCTCCTCGTTCAGCAGCACCTTGCCCGTATCCGGCTTTACCATACCGACGGTCATGTAAAAGGTCGTCGTTTTGCCGGCGCCGTTTGGGCCGAGAAGGCCGACGACGTGTTGGTTGTTGAGTTCCAGGCTGACGGAATCAACCACTTTTCTGCCGCTGTACATCTTGCCCAGATTTCGTAGAGACAATACGGTCATTTAGGTCTGACTTCCGCGCCCGCCTACGGCCACCCCACTGTTATGCCCTGTATAGCAGATTTAATCATGGCATCCAATAGCGCTGTCGCCGATCGGTTATTTTTTTTCGGTCCTTTTGAACACGGCCCTTACCCGGTTTTTCGGGCCACCGAACACCTGAAATTGGTCCGTATCAAGAAAAAGTGTGATTTTGGATCCGCTGACCGTCCCCCCGCTGGTGGCGACTGTCGACTCTTCGCCGGACAGTTCGATCATGCGGTTTTGGGCATCGTAGGCCGCGCGTTCCGCAGTTGCCGTCAGTTCGGTTGAGACGATGCGCACATGACCCTCGGCGACAATCTCACGTATGTTGGCACGGCCGACGGCTTTCGGGGTTGACGGTCGGTCGCTGCGCCTGTAATGCACCTTGAGCCGGTCGGCCGTCAGAGTGTAATCCCCGCGGACGACCTTAACATTACCTATGAATTCAACAGTTTCTGTTGTATCATCGCTGACCATTTCGTCGGCTGTGATGGTGACTGGCGGCGATGGTTTTGCTGAAACAACGCTCGCCCCGCCGACATGCGGCTCCGCCGCTACCGGGCAAATACAACCGCTTATCCATAAGAGCGATATGGCAGTGAGGATGCAGCAGGGCACACACTTACAAAGAAAGATCCTCACTGAAGGTGCCCTTTACGTTGCCCTTGAAAACGGCTCTTTTCTTGTCAAGCTCGAGGGTCATGCTGTCGGCGTTCAGTTGGTAACCGTCACCGATTATTTCGACAGGGGACTTCGCGAAGAGAAATTGTTTTTCATGCCGGTAGTGAAGCTCATCAGCCAGAAGCCGCGAATCTTCGTTCTTTAATTCGACATGGCCGGTGACCATGACGTTGCGGGTTTCGGTTTCCAGCGTGCCGCTGTCGGCTGACAGGTGGATGGGCGGTTGATTTTCGATAAAAAAGGTCATCGTCAGGCGATCGAGCCGGATTTTTTTTTCGGCTTCGAGGTAATGGGCCGTGGCCGCATCCAGTTGCCACTCCTTTTTCCCATCGCGGGTTGCCGTCTGGTGAATGTCATCGATCGCCATGTCTACACCCGGCTCAATGACGGAGATAAACTGTTCCGGTTTGTCGAGGAATCGGCGGTAGTTGAAATAGGCGACCGCCAACAAGCCGATCGTCGTCACGATGAAGAGTGTAAAAACAATTTTCAGCGTCCGGGATTTATTTTTCGGCACGTTATGCAAAATCCGTTCACGAATGATGAAAGACATTAAATTTTATGTAAAAATAGTATCGCGCGACCGGCCAAAAGTCAAGATACGAAAAACTTTGCCTTGATTATCAGGTTATTAATTGCTAAATAACCTATCCTTCGAATCGAAGGTAAACTTGCGGTAACCTTTTGAAAGTCAAATGAAAAGTAGATCGGTCGCCGAACGGGAAAAGCGGTGGCCGGCTCCGGGCCTCTGCCGGCCGCTTTGCAAGTTAACCGGAAACCGGACAACCGAACAGGTAAGGTCGAAATGAGCCGTTACAAGGTCAACAAGTCAATCCGGGACATCAACGCCAAGATAAGAGCCGGCAATGTGGTGGTCGCCACGGCCGAGGAGATCATCGACATCGTCAAATCCGACGGTCCGGAGGAAGCGGCGCGGCAGGTGGATGTCGTGACCACCGGCACTTTCGCCCCGATGTGCTCTTCGGGAGCCTTCATCAATTTCGGCCATTCGACACCCGGCATCAAGGCATCCAAGGTATGGCTGAACAATGTCCCGGCCTATGCCGGCCTGGCAGCCGTAGACTGCTTTATCGGTGCCACCGAGCCCTGTGAAGACGATCCGCTGAACAAGGTGCACCCCGGCGAGTTCAACTACGGCGGGGGACACGTCATCCAGGACCTGCTGGAGCGCAAAAAAGTTCATCTTAAAGCAACGGCTTACGGGACCGATTGTTACCCCAACCGGATGATCGAAAAAGAAATAACGCTCAAGGGCCTGCCGCAAGCCACTTTGTGCAATCCGCGCAACGGTTACCAGAACTATAATTGCGCCGTCAATCTTTCGAATAAAACCGTCTATACCTACATGGGAACCCTTAAGCCGAAGGCCGACAACGCCAATTACTGTTCGGCCGGACAGTTGAGCCCGCTGTTCAACGATCCTTATTATATGACCATCGGCATGGGGACCCGCGTGTTCCTCGGTGGCGGGGAAGGGTACGTGGCGTGGCACGGCACCCAGCACAAGCCGTCAGCCAAACGGACCCCAAAGGGAATTCCATTATCGCCGGCCGGTACCCTCATGGTGATGGGCGACTTGAAGAAGATGAGTGCCAAGTGGATCAAAGGGGTGAGCATCCAGGGCTACGGCTGCTCGCTGGCTGTCGGCCTGGGGGTCCCGATACCGCTTTTGAATGAAGAGATGGCGCAGTACACGGCTATATCGGACGAAGACATCTTCACGCAGATCATCGATTACGGAATGGATTACCCGGGCGGCGTTTCCAAGAGTTACGGGCAGGTCAGCTATGCCGAGCTGAAAAGCGGCACCATCCGGTTCGACGGCCGGGACGTGCCGACCGTGCCACTTTCCAGCCTGGTTCGAGCCCGCGAAATAGCGGAGACGCTGAAAAAAAGGATTTTAAAGGGCACTTTTTTCTTGACTGAGCCTGTATTCACGCTGCCACGGTGACCGGCTATATGTCGAAGTCGATCCGAACGTTTATTGCCGTAAAACTGCCCGAAATCGTCCTTGCCGCCATCGACAGTGTGCAGGAGCGATTGGCGGCCCACGGTTTTAACGTGCGCTGGGTGACGACCGGCAACATTCACCTGACGCTGAAATTTCTCGGCGAGGTCGATGAAGATGAGGTCGAGGACATCGCCGCGGCCTTGACCGAGGCCGTCAATGGATTCGCGCCGCTGCGGCTTGCGGCCGCGGGCGTCGGCGTGTTCCCGAGTGTTAAGCGGGCACGGGTCATCTGGGTTGGGCTATCGGGTCAACTGCCTGAACTCGCGGCCTTGCAGCGCTCGATCGAGGACCGTCTGGCGACGATCGGTTATCCGCCTGAAAAGCGCCCCTTTTCCGGTCATCTGACCCTTGGGCGCGTCAAGGGGCTGATCGCGGCGTCCAGGCTGACGACGGCAATGGGCGCCTTTCGCGACTTTACATCGGAAACCTTTGAGGTCGACCGGGTGGTTTTATTCAAAAGCGACCTGCGACCGACCGGAGCGATGTACACCGAACTCCGGCAAGTCACTTTAGCTGGCCAATAGGGTTCCAGGAGAAATTATTCGGATCGGGCGCGCCTGCGTTGCGGCCATCGGACGGCTTCCGCAGAACACTGATCCCAACCACCAGCCACATCAATGGGAGCGGTACCTGTCGGGGGGCGCCGGTTTCGCCATTGAGGAGGAAAAGATGAGCAACGTTACCGATAAGGCAAGAGCAGTGGAATCCGCTATAACCCAGATCGAGCGACAGTTCGGCAAGGGATCGATTATGAAGCTCGGTGACAGCCCGGTCGTCAAGGTTCCTGTCATCCCGACCGGTTCGCTGACCCTTGATCTCGCGCTGGGCGTCGGCGGTCTGCCACGTGGCCGGGTGGTCGAAATCTTCGGACCGGAATCGTCCGGCAAAACCACGTTGGCCTTGCATGCCGTGGCTGAGGCGCAGCGGCAGAACGGCATCGCCGCCTTCATCGATGCCGAGCACGCCTTGGACACCGTATATGCCAGGAAACTGGGAGTCAATTGCGACGACCTGCTGGTTTCCCAGCCGGACACCGGCGAACAGGCGCTGGAGATAGCCGACATGCTGGTCCGCAGCGGTGCCATCGATGTGCTGGTCATCGATTCCGTGGCGGCGCTGGTGCCGAGAGCCGAGATCGAAGGTGAAATGGGAGATTCCCACATGGGGCTGCAAGCCCGATTGATGTCACAGGCGTTGCGCAAGCTGACCGGTACGATTGGCAAGACCCGTACGTGCGTGATCTTCATCAACCAGATCCGGATGAAAATCGGAATCGTGTTCGGCAATCCGGAAACGACCACCGGCGGCAATGCCTTGAAATTTTACGCTTCCGTTCGCCTTGATATCCGCCGGATCGGTGCGATCAAGGAAGGCCAGGAGGTGACCGGCAATCGCACGCGCGTTCGGGTGGTCAAGAACAAGATGGCGCCGCCCTTCAAAGAAGCCGAGTTCGATATTACCTACGGTGAAGGCATTTCGAAGACCGGAGATCTGCTTGATCTTGGAGTGCAGGTCAACGTCATCGAAAAAAGTGGTTCGTGGTACTCTTTTGAAGGCGAGCGGATCGGCCAGGGTCGTGAAAACGTCAAGCGGTTTTTGACGGAAAATCCAGACATCTACGCGGCGGCCCTCCAAAAGGTCAGGGAAGCCGTCGGGCTTGCGGAAAAAGTGGTGGAGGAAAAACCGAAGGATGGAAAGTCGAAAACGGAGAGCAACAAATGACAGGCAATGAAGCGCGCAACAAATTTTTAGATTATTTCAAAAAACATGGGCACGAGGTGGTCAGGAGTTCATCGCTCGTGCCGCAGGACGACCCGACGCTGCTGTTTACCAACGCGGGCATGGTTCAATTCAAACGCGCCTTTCTCGGTGAGGAGAAACGCGGGTACACCCGGGCAACGACCTCCCAGAAGTGCGTGCGGGCCGGCGGAAAGCACAACGACCTGGAAAACGTCGGCTACACCGCTCGGCATCACACGTTTTTCGAAATGCTCGGCAACTTCTCCTTCGGCGATTACTTCAAGGAAAAGGCGATTGACTTCGGGTGGGATCTGCTCACCAATGGCTACGGCTTGCCGGAAGACAAGCTCTGGGTGTCGATTTACCTGGACGATGACGAAGCTCACGACCTCTGGCACAGGCAAGTCGGCGTACCGGAAGAGCGGATCAAACGCTTCGGCGAAAAAGACAATTTTTGGGCCATGGGCGACACAGGCCCCTGCGGCCCCTGCAGTGAGATCCACCTGGATCGCGGCGATGCCTATGGTTGCGGCCGTCCGGATTGCACCCTCGGTTGCGAATGCGATCGATTCCTGGAAATCTGGAACCTGGTTTTCATGCAGTTCAACCGCGATGCCTCCGGCACCCTGACCCCTTTGCCTAAGCCGAGCATCGACACTGGACTGGGACTCGAACGGATTGTGTCGATCCTGCAGGGGGCAGCCACGAATTTCGAGATCGACCTGATTTTTCCGATCATCCAAAAAACCGCGACACTCTGCGAAAAAGATTTCGGACAAAACACGGCGAACGATGTGGCCATGAAGGTTATCGCCGATCACAGCCGGGCGGCCGCCTTTCTGATCGGCGACGGCGTCTTTCCTTCCAACGAGGGCCGCGGATACGTCCTGCGGCGTATCATGCGCCGGGCCATCCGCTACGGTCGCACTATCGGATTGAATCGGCCTTTCCTGCACCAGACCGCGGGTGTCGTGTTCGAAATTATGCAAACGGCCTACCCGGAGCTGATGGACGCCCGATCGTTCATCACCAATGTCATCAAAAATGAAGAGCTGCGGTTCATCGAGACACTCGACACCGGTCTGAGACTGCTCAACGATACGTTGGTCGACCTCGAGGCCGCCGGGCGCGTTGAAATCCCGGGCCAGGTCATTTTCAAACTCTACGACACCTACGGATTTCCGGTCGACATCGTGCGCGATGTCGTCAGAGAAAAACATATCCGTCTCGATATGGCCGGATTCGAGGAAGCGATGGCCGGGCAGCGGGCCCAGTCCCGGTCGAAGGCGACTTTTGCCAAAATCAGTATTGCCTATAAAAACCTGACATCCCAAGGCGTCAGCGTCCAATTTGTCGGGCACACGCAAACCACGGCTGCTTCAAAGGTGGTGTTGCTGGTGCAAAACGGCGAGGCCGTTGATTTGGCGGGGGCCGGCAGCGACATCGAAATCGTCACCGAATCAACCCCTTTCTACGGTGAAGCCGGGGGCCAGGTCGGCGACAGCGGGCGCATCAGCGGTCCCGGTCTCGAGGTCGAGGTGACCGACACCGTCAAGGACCCCACCGGTTTGATCATTCACAAGGGGCGAATTCTGTCCGGACGGATCAAAACCGGCCAGAGTGTGATCCTGACCGTCGACAGTGAAAAGCGGCGCGCCACCCAGCGCAACCACACGGCGACGCACATCCTTCACGCCGTTTTGCGCAGTGTTCTGGGGGACCACGTCAAACAGGCCGGCTCACTGGTTGCACCGGACAGGCTGCGGTTTGACTTCAGCCATTTCGCTCAGATCGATCCGGACACCTTGAGCCGCATCGAAGAGCTGGTCAACGACCGCATTCTCGAGAACGTCCCGGCTCAGACCGTGGAGATGGCGGCCGACGAGGCTTTCAAATCCGGCGCCATGGCGCTTTTTGAAGAAAAATACGGAGACCGGGTGCGGGTGGTGTCGCTGGCGGGTTTCAGCAAGGAGCTGTGCGGTGGAACGCACGTTGCCAGCACGGGCGACATCGGCCTGTTCAAGATCATCGGTGAGTCGAGTGTGGCCTCGGGTGTGCGACGCATCGAGGCCCTGACCGGGAAAGCCGCTGCGGTCCATAGCCGGCAAAATGACCGTCTGCTGCAGGAGACGGCCCGGCTGTTGAAGGATGCGCCTGAGGCTTTACCTCAGAGGGTGACCAAGCTGATCGCCGATCACAAGGCCCTCGAAAAAGAGGTCGAACGCCTCAAGTCCAAGCTGACGAGCCTGTCGGCTTCAGGTGCCGAGGACGACGTGCAGACCGTGAACGGCGTGCGGGTTCTGGCCAAAAGGGTGACGGCCGACAGCCCTGCGGCCCTGAGGGAACTGGCCGACCAGTTCAAAGGAAAAATGACCTCCGGAGTCGTCGTGCTGGGAGCCGCCGCCGCCGGCAAAGCCTTTTTGATAGCCCTGGTGAGCAAAGACCTCAGCCAGCGGTATCACGCCGGCCATATCGTCAAAGAGCTGTCGGCCATTGTGGGCGGCAGCGGCGGCGGAAGACCGGACATGGCACAGGCCGGCGGTACGCAACCCGAGAATCTCGATCAGGCATTGCAGAAAACATACGAAATTGTTCAGCGCGCATAGTGTCGTGTCATTTATGAAGTGTCTCGACTGCCTTGAGCTACGCAAATAAATGCATATAAGGTTCGGGGTTCAGAGGTTCAGCCCAGCCGCTGGCATGAAAAGCGGCCAGTTTGATCGTTAGAGAAACTTTTTTGTTTCGGTGAAAAATTCCAAATCGCAAATAACAAACAAATCACAATGACCAAAATTCAAAATGACAAACCTGTTTGGGTCATTGGATATTGTAATTTGGAATTTATTTGTATTTTGGTGCTTGTGTTTTGGAATTTTTTACAGACCCGCCCCCCGGTTTGCCGGTACGCTCTTCATGTTGCTTGACACCTTCCGCCTTTATCATCTATAATTAATTGAATTAAAAAGCGATATTTTCATGATCAGCCGTCAGCGGAGCCTGCTTTATGGATTTTGTGGATCAGATCAAGAAATATTACGGCGACCATGTTTCCGACGCCGTGCTGGAGAAAAATCATCTCAAGGCGCCCTGCCCGTTCTGCAAGCCCGGCGAAAACGGCGAAAAAGGCACCCTGGTGGTTTACCTGAGCCCGGACAGTTATTTTACCGGTTACTTCAGGTGCCTGAACCGCTGTCGTCCCGGCGGATTTCCGCTTCACTTCGGTCGGTTGTTGGGAATCGATCCGCAAGACGTTCCGGGCTACGATCCGGACCGCGACCCCTTTGTGCGCGACATCGTGTATCCGATCAAAAACCTCAAGCCGGACATCATCAAGTTCACTTCCCTGATGACCGAGAGCGAGTACGCCCACTTCAGGGAATACGGCGTGTCCCGGACAGTAGTGAACGAAATGAAAATCGGCTACAACGGCCGTTATCTGGTCTATCCCTATGTGCTCGAGGACGGCAACTGCTACGCGGCACGGTGCATATTGCCCGGCCGCCCGGAGGACAACTTCTGGTACGGCGACGAAAACTTTTTCAAAGGCGACTTTCAGATTTTCGACACCCCTGAAATCGAGCGCTGTCAGGGCGGAGCGCTTTTTATCGTGGAGGGCGAAGACAACCTGCTGACCCTTAAAGAACTCGGTTATCCAGGCATTGCCGTTCCCACCGCAACCGATCTCGAGCATATCAGTGCCGTTCACCTGGCCGATATCAAACAGGTGTTCATTGCGGTTGCCAATGCGCCAGAAGCCCAGCTGGCGGCCCGCGAGGCCGCGACCCGTATCGGTTTCAAAGTGAGAATCCTGAAGTGGCCGGCGCATGTGAGACGCGGCTACACCCTCTGCGACCTGGCGCGGGACAAAGGGCAGGCGTTTCGATCGGCTGTTGCGGGATTGATACAGTCTGCCAAGGCTTTTTCGCCTTTTTCGGCACCCGAAAAGGAACACCGAAAATTTTTCGAACGGGTCGAGCAGGAGTGGGACGGTCGAGCCGAGGGGCTCAGTTCCGGATTTGACAAGCTGGACCGCGCCTTGAGCGGGAGCCAGGGTATCAACATCATGGGCGGGCCGCCTAAAGCCGGCAAGTCCTGTTTTTACATGCAGGTGTCAACTGAAATGGCCCGCCGCAAGACGCCGGTGATTTACTACGACTTCGAAAACGGCCGCCAGAAAATTTACTCCCGAACCCTCTGCCGCTTGGTTCGGCTCGCTGAACAAGATATTCGCCGGCATTCCGGTGATGAAAAGGTGCGTCGGCAGATCGACGGCATCCGACAGGAATTCAGGGGGCTCCTGCAGTACTTCAGGGTCGTGACCGACCGCAAGCTGAATCCGGACATCATGCGCCGTCAGGTCGACTTCCTGCAAAACGAGACCCGCACAGACAACACCGTCGTGGTGATCGACAGCCTTCACAAACTGCCCTTTAAAGACCTCTCCGACCGGCGCACCGGCATCGACTCCTGGCTGCGTCACATGGAAGCCATCCGCGACGAGCAGAACGTCTCTTTCTTCGTCATTTCCGAGCTCTCGCGGGGAGAAGGCGGGCAGTACACCCAAAAACCGGATCTCGGCGCCTTCAAGGAATCGGGTGACATCGAATACAGTGCCGACAATGCCATGATTTTGCTGCCCGACTGGAATCCGGTCGATCCGATTTCATCGAAGGAGCGGGTGAGCTCGCTGTGGCTGGTGGCCAGTCGGGAAAACAGCCCGGGCAAGATCGCCAGCTACCGACTGGCGTTTCCTTACTGGGGGTTTGTGGAACTCTAACTCTAAAATGCATTCTATCCCGGAAGCCAACCACAGTCGATTGAACTCTCCAATCCCGACCGTTTGTATCCTCCTGGTCTGCCTGGCGGTCGGGTTGCTGGCGGCCGGATGCTCGCAGCCGATGGTGCGCCGGCCGGGCACCGAAATCCCTCAGACCGTCGAAAAAACGACCGAACAACGCGCCTATGCGGCCATGGAAAGCGGTGAGTATCTTGCCGGGATCCGTCTCTACGAGCAGGTGCTCCGCAAGGACCCGGGCAACGCAGAGGCCCTTTACATGATTGGCTACGCCTACGGTCAACTGGGAGAAATCGAGAGCGAAATCGCTTACTACAGAGCCGCGGTCCAGGCGGGCTACCGGACCGAGCAGATTTTTCACAACCTGGGGAAAGCCTGTCTTGCGATCAATAGACCGGAAGAAGCCATCGCGGCTTTTGACAGTGGACTGGCGTTAAATCCGCTTGGCGCTGACAATCATTTCGGCCTCGGGATGGCCTATCAGAAAAAATCCGAATACGATGCGGCCCGAAAGGAATTTGTGACCGCCATCCGGATCGCACCGGATGTATTGGAATTCCGGGAGTACCTCGGTCTGTTTTACGAAGAAACCGGTCATCTGGATCAGGCTGAAGAACAGTTCAGGAAGATCCTTGAGCGCGATCCGCAGTATGAAGGCGCACGGGAGCATCTGGAGCATCTCGTGCGGCAAAAAAACCTGACGGAAGGGCGCACCGGCAGCGGCGGCCAATAACCGGAGGCCGCCATCCTGTCGGTCGAGACGCCATGCAGTGTTCGGAATTCCGCTCCTTGGCGTCGCGTTGGGGACGCCATCACTATTGCGAAAAGCCATAATATAATCAGTTCAATGTCTATTTCTCAGGTTATTTCCCTTGGCTTACCCCATGTATGGCCTCGACAATCTTCTGGCTCAGCTTGGCCAGCGTGCGGCTCTGGGCTGTAACCAGGGCGTCATAACCCGACCCTGTCACCGGCTCGCGGATGCTGGAGCGGTTCACTGCAAGCAGCTCCTTGTCCTTGCCTCCGACGATGCTCCAGCGCGCCACCAACCAGGCG